>DATCXY010000047.1:0-7634 GCA_036570585.1 Solimonas sp.
CCGGAATCCGCGTGCCGTAGCGCATCCGCCATTCGCCGCGCGTGTCGACGTCGGCATGGTCCAGCATCGGCGGCTGGGCACCCAGATGCTCGCACAAGGCGATCTCGAACGCCTCGCACAGATGGCAATCCGGGCGCGACAGCAACAGCCAGCGCCCCGATGTCGCTTCGCCGGACACCATCAGCCCGGCGTCTTGGCGTCGCCCGGGACGTCGAGCATCAGGAACAAGGGTGAACCGCGTCGCTGCACCAGCACCTGCACGGTCGCACCCGGCGTCAGCCGCGAGGCGACTTCGGCGAGCCGCTCCGGACTGTCGATTTCCTGGCCGGAAATCTGCAACAGCACATCGCCGGCGCGAATACCGGCACGGGCGCCGGCACCGTTGCCGACGCTGATCACGGTGACGCCGCCGCTGAGCACCTGTGCCTTGCTGCGCTCATCGGCATTCATGCTCCGTACCGCCAGCCCGAGCGGCCCGATCGGTGCCGGCTTCGGTGGCTCCAGATCATCCTGCGCGACGCCCGGCGCGAGCGTACCGACATCGACCTTGACCGTCAGCTTCTTGCCGTCACGCAGCAGCTTGAGCGTTGCCATCTCGCCTGGATCGGTGATACCGACCATCGGCGGCAATGCCGCGGAACTCGGCAGTACGTCACCGTTGTAGCTGAGGATGATGTCGCCCTCGCGCACGCCGGATTTGGCCGCCGGACTCTCGGCGATCACGCGCGCCACCAGCGCGCCCTCCGGCTTGTCCATGTGCTCCTGCTGCGCCATGTCGCGGTCGACTTCCTGTACGACCACGCCGAGCCAGCCGCGCGTGACCTTGCCCTGGTCCTTGAGCTGGCGCGCGACCTTCGCGGCAACATCGATCGGAATCGAGAACGACAGGCCTTGATAGCCTCCCGACTGCGAGTAGATCTGCGAATTCATGCCGATCACTTCGCCGGCCATGTTGAATAACGGACCACCGGAATTGCCCGGATTGATCGCGACATCCGTCTGGATGAACGGCACGTATTGTTCGGTGATCAGCGCGCGGCCCTTCGCGGAAATGATGCCGGCCGTCACCGAGTAATCGAAGCCGAACGGTGAGCCGATCGCCAGCGCCCACTGACCCGGACGCAGCTTGGTGGCATCCCCGATCTTCACCGCCGGCAGATCCTTGGCCTCGATCTTCAGCAGTGCGACATCGGTCGCCTCGTCGCTGCCGATCACCTGCGCGGTGAACTGGCGGCGATCGAGCAGTCGAACGATCACTTCCTTGGCATCGCGCACGACGTGAAAGTTGGTCAGCACATAGCCATCGCTCCACAGCACGAAGCCGGAGCCCAGCGATTGCGGGCCGGGCGGCAATGTCGCCGGGCCATCGCTGTCGCTATCGTCGCCGCCGTCATCATCGCCAGCCGATGGATCGGGGTGCTGCTGCAGGAAGCGCTTGAACCAGTCCGGCATGTCCTTCAGCGAATCGGCGTCGCTGCCATCGACGCCGGGATCGGCGGATGTTGGCGAAGTTGCCGGTGCATCGGCCGGCACCGTACTGATGTTCACGACGGACGGCGAGACGTGCTCGACCAGATCGGCAAAATCCGGCAACACGCCGCCCGCGGACGCGCCGTGATCGCGCTGACAAGCCGCGAGTGCGATCAAGGCGCAAAACAGGGACAGCCGCAATCCGGCGGCAAGTTTCATTGAAAACTCCGGCGCCACGGCAGATCCGCGCGCAACACAGCGGATTTGAATGGATTTCGCGTAGAAATTCAAACGGCCTCTCTGGAAAAGGCCGCGCGCCGCGTCAATGTGCCGGTGTCGGATCTGAAACGCCGGCGCCGGACGCCGACACGCTCGGTGCCGGCTGCACGTTCTCGCCAATCAGCCGCACGGTATCCGACGGTGCCTCGCCGACAACGGTGATGTGGACCGAACCGACGACGCGCCCGTACGCGTTGAGTGCGCCAATCTGCGAGAAGCCCTGGAAGGCCTGCGCGCTCGGTTTTCGATGCGCGGTGAACACCGAGATTGCCGACAGACCGTCCGACAGCAGCATGTGCTCGACGACGCCCTGCCCGTCCAGCGTCGGCCGCACGTCGCGCATCGCAACGTGATAACCCGGTGGCAGATTGGCAAATTGCGCATCGGCCTCGCTGTCGACGTTGAATGGCTTGGGCTCCGGCACGAACCGCGTCACGCGCTGGAATTTGGCCGGATCGAGTTCGGGCTGCAGCGCGCTGTCGGGAATCGTCTTCGGGAATTCGATCTCGGTGAACATCAGCTGTTCCATCACCCGATTTCCGCGACCGATCAGGTCGACCTTGACCGGCACGGCGGTCTCGGCATCGGCCCAGATCTCATAGCCGTAGCGATATTGATCGCGTGGCTCGATCGTGATGCCGCGACAGATGCGGCCGGCGATGCGCGCCTCGCCGATGTCGCGAAATTCGTAGTAGCGAGAGATCTGCGCGACGCGCGCCGGCGTCAGGCCGGGAAACAGTGCCTTCGGCGTCGGCAGTTCGAGTGTGACCTTGCGGTCCTTCGGCAGCAGGCAGACGACCTGATTGCCGGTGCGGATGATCTCGCGCGGCGCGCCGGTCAGCGTCTGCACGCGCTCGACTTCCTTGCCCTTGCGATTGCGGTGCACGACCCGCATCGTTTCCAGTCGGTCATGCGTCTGGTAGACGATGACCCCCTGATAGTTTGCCGCGCGCGCCGCCTCGCTCATGCTCGCGAGCCAGTCGGCCGGATCGGCCGCACTTGCCGCCAGACTCCAGCTGACCGCGAGGAGTCCGAGTGCGACGCGGTGACCCATTATTGATTGCCGCCGGAGGTCAGGTTCGCCTGTTGCGCGAACGCTTCGTCTGCGGTGTTGGCGGCAAAGCGCGCGTAGGACAGCGCGCCGCCGACACCACGATCAGCCAGCGTATTGCTGTGTTCGATCATGTAGTAGCGCAGATCTTCATCCATCTGGCCATTGCCTTGCCCGGCGATCCGATCAGCGCCGCCAAAGCCGACATTGCGGATACCGGCCACCTGCTGCTGGGCGATCGCGTCGTTCGCTGCCGTCCGCGTCGGGCTGTCGCCATGCACCGACCCGAAGTTGACGCCAAGCGTGATCGCCACCGCCGCCACCGATGCGGCGGCCGCAAACCCGGCCGCTGCACGCCAGCTCACTCGTGGTTTGTGACGCGTCGCCAGTTCGACCACCTTGGGCCGCAGGCCATCGGGCGCTTCGCCCAGACCGGCCATCACCGCGGCGCAGATATCGACCTGCTGGCGAACCGGCGCACCGCCGCGCACATCGCGCGCCAGCTGCATGCGGCCCCATGTCGCCTTCATTTCAGGCTCGCGATCAAGCGCGTCGAGCAGGGCGTCAAGCTCCTGATCGCTGCATTCGCCATCGAGCAATGCGGACAAAGTTTCGTGTGTCATGCCATGCACCTGGAAAATCTGAATATACCCTTAACCCTGAATTCCGGAGAAAGTTCCCGAAATGGCGACCGGCGGTCGCCTGTTCTCCCAATCAGTCGAGCAGAGGCTTGAGCACTGCATCAATGGCCTCGCGCGCACGGAAGATTCGTGACCGCACCGTACCGATAGGACAATCCATGACTTCGGCAATCTCCTCGTAAGACAAACCTTCCAGCTCGCGCAGGGTGATCGCCTTGCGCAGATCGGGCGGCAGTTTGCTGATCGTGTCGACCACGGCGTCGCGGATTTCCTCCGTCAGCAGCGCTGCCTCGGGTGTTTCGATATCGCTTAGATGCTCGGTGTGGCCATACAGTTCCGCATCCGCGACATCGATGTCCTGGTCGGCCGGCCGGCGCGAACGTGAAACCAGATAATTCTTCGCAGTGTTGATGCCGATCCGGTACAGCCAGGTATAGAACGCCGACTGTCCGCGAAAGCCATTGAGGGCGCGATAGGCGCGGATGAAAGTTTCCTGCGCGACGTCCGGAGCATCGCCGTCGCCGACCAGTCGACTGACCAGTTGCACGATCTTGTGCTGGTATTTGCGCACGAGCAATTCGAACGCGCGCTGGTCACCCGCCTGCGCGCGGACAACGAGCTGTTCGTCGGTAACGGTATCGCTCATGCGTTGATGCGGTTCTCGCGGGGGCGAAAAACGCTACACTCCCAACCTCGAAATTCAAGCAAAACCCGATTCAGTTCCGGGCAGCGGCGGACACAGACACTTGCGTACCGGCAGCGGCGGGATCGAATCGCGCAAAGTCCTCCATTGTACCCACCTCGCGTCCCGAACGCTCCATGAACGAAGCCGAAGTCCTGGTCATCGGCAGTGGTGCCGCCGGCCTGTCCTGCGCATTGCGCCTGGCCAAAGCCGGCCACCGCGTCACCGTGGTATCGAAAACCAGCCTGCAGTCCGGCAGCACCCTATGGGCGCAGGGCGGCATTTCCGCCGTACTCGATGCCGAAGACTCCACCGAGAATCACGTCCACGACACGCTGATCGCCGGTGCCGGCCTGTGTCGCGAGGACGCCGTGCGCTTCACCGTCGAAGGCGGCCCGGATTGCATCGACTGGCTGCTCGAACAAGGCGTGTCGTTCACCGAGGAAGAAGGCGAAGCGCGCGGCACGCACCTGCATCTGACGCGTGAAGGCGGTCACAGCCATCGCCGCGTCGTGCATGCCGCCGATGCCACCGGTCGCGCCGTCGAGACCACGCTGGCAGCACTGGCCGCCGCGCATCCGAATATCCGCATTCGCGAGTACTGCAGCGCGGTCGATCTGATCGTCGATCGCGAGCACACTGCGCACGGTCGCGTGCTCGGCGCGTATCTCTTCGACATCCCGAACGGCCGCATCAGCGCCTGCGCGGCCAAGGCGGTGGTGCTGGCGACCGGCGGCGCCAATCAGGTCTATCTGTATTCGAGCAATCCGCATGGCGCATCCGGCGACGGCATCGCGATGGCATGGCGCGCCGGTTGCCGGGTTGCGAACATGGAATTCATGCAGTTCCATCCGACCACGCTGTTCCATCGCGAGACGCGCAATTTCCTGATCTCCGAAGCGCTGCGCGGTGAAGGCGCGGTATTGCGCCTGGTCAATCCTGACGGCACCGCCGGCGATCGCTTCATGCCGCGTTTCGATGCGCGCGCCGAACTCGCGCCGCGCGACATCGTCGCCCGTGCGATCGACTTCGAGATGAAACGCCTGGGTCTGCGTCATGTGTATCTCGACATCACGCACAAGCCGGCGAACTTCATCCAGCACCACTTTCCGAGTATTTACGCGCACTGCCTGTCGCTCGGACTCGACATCTGCAATCAGCCGATTCCAGTCGTGCCGTCCGCACATTTCACTTGCGGCGGCGTGCTGACCGATCTTTCCGCACACACCGATGTCGACGGGCTCTATGCGATCGGCGAAGTCGCCTGCACCGGACTGCACGGCGCCAATCGCCTTGCCTCGAATTCGCTGCTCGAATGTCTGGTATTCGGCAAGGCCGCCGCTGAAGACTTGATCGCCAAGCTCCCCGACCGCGAGATGCCGACCGAACTGCGGCCGTGGGACGAAAGCCGTGTCACCGACTCCGACGAGGATGTCGTGGTCAGTCACAACTGGCTGGAGCTGCGTACGTTCATGTGGGACTACGTCGGCATCGTGCGCACGACCAAGCGCCTGCAGCGCGCCTTGCACCGCGTGCAGACGCTCGCCAGCGAGATCCAGGAGTACTACGGCAACTATCGCGTCGGCGCCGATCTGATCGAACTGCGCAATCTCGTGGTCTGCGCAGACCTCATCATCCGCTCGGCGCTCGAACGCCAGGAATCACGCGGCCTGCATTACACGCTCGACTATCCGCAAACCGACGCGCAGGCCGTGCCAACGGTCTTGCCCGGTCGCGGCTGAGCGTCGTCGGCCTGCTGAAAGAGCCTTGCGTCGCGCGCCGCTGCTTTCGCTGCGGCGTCTCTCGGACACGGACGGCTGCGACCGCGCCTCAAGACTTCAGCGACAGGCGCGCCCGCAAGCGCCGCAGTTGCTCGGCTTCGGCCTCGCCACCGGCAATCACGCGCGTCGCGCGGCCGCCATCGTGCAGACGAAAATTCAGTACGGTCAGCGCCGGATGAATCAGGCTGTTGTCTTTCAGCTCGGCCTTGCATTCATGCACGCCGCGGAACACCAGCCAGCCGCCGTCGGCATGCCAGACCACGCGTGTGATCGCCTTGGCATTGAGACCCAAGACCGCGCTGTGCCGCAGCGCGAACCATGACACGCCAAATAGCGCAACCAACACCATCATCGGCCAGCCCGGTTGCATCGCGAACATCAACAGCACCAGACAAATGACATGCAGCAAGAACACCACGCGCAAGGCGCGCAGTGAGGGCTTCAACCGCAAATCAACGGTCATCCCGAACGCATTCGACACCAACGCCCTCCTCCGCCAGCCGCTGCCGCGAGCTTGTCATTATCGATAGACGCGAAGCTGCTCGACGATATCGGCATATTCGGCGGGGACCGATTCGTGTTCCATCACCCAGGCCCAGATATCCGGGTCCTCGGCCAGTGTCACCAGACGCAGGAGTTCGGCCTTCTCGTCCGCTGTCGCGTCGTGAAAGCGGTGCGCGTAATAGCGTTCCAGCAGCACATCGAGTTCCTTCATGCCACGCCGCAACAGCCAGCGCAGGCGACCTTCGGCTGCGCTCATCGCGCACCTCCACAAACGAAGAGGGCGGCCGCGCGGCCGCCCTCGAAACGAAACCGGACTGCGATCAAATGCGACGCTCCACCATCATCTTCTTGGTCTCGGCAATCGCCTTCGCCGGATTCAGACCCTTCGGACAGGTGTTCGTGCAGTTCATGATCGTGTGGCAGCGATACAGCTTGAACGGATCCTCGAGCGCGTCAAGACGCTCGCCGGTCGCTTCGTCGCGCGAGTCGACCAGCCAGCGGTAGGCCTGCAGCAACACCGCCGGACCGAGGTAACGATCGCCGTTCCACCAGTAGCTCGGGCAGCTGGTCGTGCAGCACGCACACAGAATGCACTCGTACAGGCCATCGAGCTTTTCGCGGTCTTCTTCGGACTGCAGGCGCTCGCGTGTCGGCGCCGGCGAATCGGTCTTGAGCCATGGTTCGATCGACGCCAGCTGCGCGTAGAAATGCGTCAGATCCGGCACCAGATCCTTGACCACCGGCATATGCGGCAGCGGATAGATCTGGGCATCGCCCTTGATCTCGTCACAACCCTTGGTGCAGGCCAGCGTATTGGTGCCATCGATGTTCATCGCGCAGGAACCGCAAATCCCTTCGCGGCAGGAACGGCGGAACGTCAGTGTCGCATCGACCTCGTTCTTGATCTTGATCAGCGCATCGAGCACCATCGGCCCGCACTTGTCCATGTCCACCTCGTAGGTGTCCATGCGCGGATTCTTGCCGGTGTCCGGCTCGTAGCGATAGATCTTGAAAGTCTTGACGTTCTTGGTCCCGGCCGGTGCCTTGTGCACCTTGCCTGCGGACTTATCGATTTTTGAGTTCTGCGGCAGTGAGAACTGAGCCATGTTCGTTCGTCCTTCCTAAAGGTTAGTACACGCGCTTCTTGGGCGGAATGACCGTGGCTTCGTCGTCCAGGGTCACCATGTGCACTGGCCGGTAATCAATCTTCACGCTCTTGTCGCCGG
>DATCXY010000048.1:0-3832 GCA_036570585.1 Solimonas sp.
ATCCGGCGGCGCGCGTCAGCGACGTCGAACTCGTTACCCGCGATGACGGCACCAATCGCCGCGCGCGTTTCGCGATGCGCTACGCTGGCGAACCCGGCCCGGCGACGGTCTTCGCCAAGGCGCATACCGCCAGGCACCGCATCGTCCACCTGCGCAACGGCAACCTGTTCAACGAGGCGCGGCTGTTCGCATCCGGCGCGGAGCTGCCACTCGAACACCCGCTGGTCTACTACGCGACGATCGACCGCCTGCGGCTCGATTTTCTTTTGGTGATGGAGGATCTGGTCGCACGCGGTGCCGATCCACGTGACGCGACCCGGCCCTTGAGCGTCGAGCAGGTCGCGGACGGGCTGCGCGGCCTCGCGCGACTGCATAGTCGCTACTGGGAATTTTCCGCACGCACGCATCGTTCCTTGCGCTGGGTCAAGACCTGGCGGCCGAGCAAAGGCTGGACGGTCGGATTGCAGCGACGCGTTCCGACCGGCCTCGAACGCGGCGCCGGTCAACTGCCGGTGGCCATCATGCAATGCAGCAGCGACCAGATCGTCGCGTTCTGGACGCGCTATGTCGGCTCGCTGAGTCGCGGGCCGGTGACGCTGCTGCATGGCGATGCGCACGTCGGCAATACCTACGTGCTCCCCGATGGCAGCGTCGGCTTTCTCGACTGGCAGGTCGTCCGTCGCGGCTGCTGGTCGCAGGACGTCGGCTATTTCCTGGTGGGCGCATTGACGCAAGACGATCGCCGCGAACACGAAAGGGCGCTGCTGAAAATCTACGCTGATGCGCTTGAGGTGCCGATCGCGACCTGTCCGTCGCCTGATGCGCTGTGGCTGCACTATCGTGCATCGGCCGCGTATGGCCTGGCGATCTGGCTGTCGACGCTCGGCACCGATGGCTATCAGTCGCGGGCGATCTCGCTGGCGCTCGCACAGCGTTACGCGGCGGCGTTTGTGGAACTCGATACCGTTTCGGCGCTCGCACAGCTCGGCGTCTGAGCGGCTGCCACGCACTTGCGGCTAGGCTGTTGCGCTTGCGCAGCAAAAATTCCCCGACCGGCGCAGGCAAGGAGCAATGAATGGCCCGTATCGCCATCGACGGCATCAACATCGAATACGAGCTGCTCGGCGCGGCCGGTGCGCCGGCGATCGCGCTGACGCCCGGCGGCCGCTTCGCGAAAGACAGCGTCGGGCTGCCGGAACTGGCGCAGGCGCTGGTCGCCGGCGGACGGCGCGTGCTGCTCTGGGATAGGCCGAACTGCGGAGCGTCCGACATCAGCTTCGACGGCGACAGCGAATCCGCACTGCAGGCGCGCGTGCTGATCAAGCTGATTCGCACGCTCGATCTCGGGCCGACCGCGCTTGCCGCGGGTTCAGCCGGTTCGCGCGTATCGCTGATCGCCGCGTCGCGCGATCCGGATGCGGTCTCGCATCTGATCGTCTGGTGGATCAGCGGCGGTGCGATCAGCCTGATTTCGCTGGCCGCGTATTACTGCGTCGACTCGGCGCTCGCCGCCAGCAATGGCGACATGGACGCGGTGCTGCAGTTGCCGATCTGGTCCGAGCAGTTGCGTCGCAATCCGCGCAATCGCGAGATTCTGCTGGCGCAGGACCCACAGCAGTTCATCGCGACGATGGAGCGCTGGGCGCTCGCCTATATGCCATCGCAGACGTCGCCGGTACCCGGCATGTCGGCGGATGATTTCGCGCGCCTGAAGATGCCGGTGCTGATCCATCGCAACGGCGTCAGCGACCTCAGCCATACGCGGCGCACCAGCGACTGGGTCCATGAACTGATTCCGGGCTCGCAGCTCATCGATCCGCCGTGGCCGGACGACGAATGGAACCAGTGCATGCGCCGCGCCGCGCAGGGTGGCGCCTTGTTTGCCGGCTGGCCGGCGCTGGCGCCGGCGATACTCGATTTCACCGCGCGCTGAACGCGAATCACATGTCTCGATCGACAACCACGAAGGCGCAGATGGGCAAGCCAATTTCGCTCGAACGTTTGGACGGCGGCATCGCGCTGCTAAAACTGGATCGTGCCGAAGCGCGCAACGCGCTGACGCTGGCGATGGTGCGCGAATTGCGCGCCGCGGTCGCTGAACTCGCGGCCGATCGCGGGTGCCGCGTGATCGTGCTTGCCGCCGACGGCCACAGTTTCTGCGCCGGGCTCGATCTGAAGATCGCCGTGTTCGGTGACGAGGCGGCGCGCAACACGAGCGAAGCGATGGCGCTGCAGGAGTTGTTCGCGGGCACGATCCTGAGCCTGCGACGCTTGCCGCAACCGGTGATCGCAGCGGTGCAGGGCGCTGCGGTCGGTGCCGGCTTCGGCATCGCGCTGGCCGCCGACATCCGCATCGCTGCGCCATCGACGAACTTTCTCGTCGGCGCAGTGAAGATCGGGCTCAGCGCCGGCGAGTGCGGCATCAGCTACCACCTGCCGCGACTGATCGGCGCCGGCCGCGCGTTCGAGATCATGCTGTCCGGCCGCGCGGTCGCGGCCGAAGAAGCGGTTGCGATCGGTCTCGTCGCCCGCGTCGTCGACGATGCGCAATTGCTCGACGCCGCGCTTGAAACCGCGCGCGCGATCGCCGCCAACAGTCCGTATTCGATCAAGCACACCAAGCAGCTGATGTGGGCAAACCTCCAAGCATCCAGCCTGGAAGCCGCGCTGGAGCTGGAAAATCACGTGCAGACGGTGGCGATGCTGAGTGACGATTTCAAGGAGGGTGCGCGGGCATTTGCCGAGAAGCGCGCGCCGGACTTTCGCGGCATGTAGGCTTGCGTTTTTCCGGTCGTCGCGCGCGTGAAGGCCGCTGATGTCGAGCGCTGCCACGGGCAGCATCGAGACACGAGCGGACGCCTCGATACGATCGCTGCGCGATCATTCGGGGCGAACGACAGACCCGCGATGAAGTTGGAGACGCTACGCGGGTACGACGCGCGGCCATGCGCCAAATGTCGATCGGCCGGCACTGGATGACGGGATCAATCGCAGCCCGCAAGTTACGATCGATCGATCCCGTATTCCGAAGTGAGGAGAAGTCCGGATGTCCGCCAAGCCGTCGCCTGCGAGTGAAGTTGCATTGGACATGAGCGATGTCGACAAGTGGGTCGGCAAGCCGGTGATCTTTGCCGAGCTGTGGGACCCCTGCAACGCCACCGACATCCGTCGCTGGGTCATGGCGATGGACTACGCGAACCCGATTCACTGGGACGAGGAATTCGCGCGCAAGTCGAAATTCGGTGGCATCGTCGCGCCGCAGTCGTTCGCGGTGGCAATGGATTATGGCCACGGCTGCCATCCGGCCTGCGTCGGCAAGATTCCGGACTCGCATCTGATCTTCGGTGGCGAGGAATGGTGGTTCTACGACGCGCCAATCCGGCCCGGCGACAAGCTGTTCCAGAACCGCCGCTTTGACGGCTACGACGTCAAGGACACCAGCTTCGCCGGCCCGACCGTGTTCACGCGCGGCGATACCGAACATCGCAATCAGCATGGCGTGCTGGTTGCACGCGAGCGTGCGACCGCAATCCGTTATCTGCGCGAAGAAGCCAACAAGCGCGCGGTTTACGGCAAGGAAAAGGCCTCGCCGAAACGCTGGACGAAAGAAGAGCTCGCAGAGATCAACAAGCTGCGCTACGAATGGATTCTGTCGAACCGCGAAGGCAAGTCGCCGTCGTATGGCGACGTGAGGATTGGCGACAAGTTGCCGCGCCGCGTGGTCGGCCCGCACACGATCACCACCTTCGTCACTGAATACCGCGCATTCCGCCAGAACATCTGGGGCACGTGGCGCTGGAATGTGCCGGAAGGCGCCTACGATCCGGCCAAG
>DATCXY010000049.1:0-4962 GCA_036570585.1 Solimonas sp.
ACGTGGCCGCCGGTGTGCAGGACACCAATGCCGTCAATGTCTCGCAGCTCAAGGGCCTGACCACGGCGCTTGGTGGCGGCGCCAACGTCGATGGCACCACGGGTGCCGTCACCGGGCCGAGCTACGTCATCAACGGCAACACCTACACCGACGTCGGTGCGGCGCTGAGCGCGGCTGCAGCCGGCAGCGGCGGCGGCAATCTGCTGGTGGACGCCAGCAACAACACGTGGAGCAGCAACGCCACGGCTCCTGTTGCCGGGATCAAAAACACCGTCGCGCTCGGCGCCGGTGCGACTGCGAACGAAGGCAACAACAACTCGACGGCGATCGGCAGCGGCGCGCAGGCGACCGGCACGGGCAATGGTTCGATCGCGCTCGGGCAGGGCGCATTGGCGATGGGCGCCGGTGTGGCGACCAAGGACATCCAGAACGAAACCACGGACTCGGCGGGTGCAACCTCGGCCGGCAGTCCGCTGCTGGCGACCGGCGGCACCGTCGCGACGGACACGAGCACCACTTTCACGGCGACATCCATCGGTAAAGATGCCGCGGTACTGGGCGCCGGCTCGGTGGGCATCGGCAATTCGGCGGTCGTGACCGGGTCGCGGTCCGTGGCGATCGGCGATTATTCGGCGGCTTCCGGTTTTCGTTCGACGGCGCTGGGCGACCATTCGTTTGCCCAAGGCGATCAAAGCATCGCGATCGGTTCGGACTCCGGCGACGGCGGTGTGGTCGGCGCGTATGCCAGCGGCAAGAATTCCATCGCGATCGGTGCCGACACCAGCGTGACCGCAGACCGCTCTATCGTGTTCGGTCTCAACGCCAAGAGCACCGAGGCCGACAGCGTCGCGCTCGGCGCCAACTCTGTCGCCGATCGCGCCAACGTCGTGGCGGTCGGTAAAGCCGGTGCCGGCAACCAGCGTCAGATCATCTACGTCGCCGCCGGCACGGCCGACACCGATGCCGTCAACGTCTCGCAGCTCAAGGGCGTGACCGACCTCATCGGTGGCGGTGTCACCGTCGATCCGGCGACGGGTGCGGTCTCGAACCAGATCACCGTCGGCGGCAATACTTACAACAGCCTCACCGAAGCGATCGAGGCCGGCGGCGGTGGCGGCGGCTTGTGCGCCGGCAGCGGTGCGACGCTGGCGTGCAGCGCCGACGGCAGCGCCGCGGTCAGCGGCAGTAGCGGCATTGCGCTCGGCCAGAACGCGAAGGCGGACCAGGGTTCGTCGGCAATCGCGATCGGTACCGGCGCGGTCGCCAGCTCGACGACGACGTCGGGTGACTCTTTGGCGATCGGCGCCGCGACGCAGGCGACCGGCCAGGACTCGATGGCGCTGGGCGCGCAGACCAAGGCGACTGGCACGAACAGCATCGTCATCGGCGGCAATTTCGCGGAAGCCAGCGGCACCGGCGCGATCGCGATCGGCACGGGACCGAACACGAAGGCATCGGCGGACAACGCGCTGGCTTTGGGCAGCAACGCGGCCGCCACCAACCAGAACAGCGTGGCGCTTGGCGCGGGCTCGACGACCGATCGCGACAACTCGGTGTCGGTCGGCAGCGCTGGCAACGAGCGGCAGATCACCAACGTGGCGGCGGGCACGCAGCTGACCGATGCGGTCAACGTCTCGCAGCTGACCGGTGTGACGGATGCGCTTGGCGGCGGCGCCGGCATCAACCCGGACGGCAGCATCAAGGCGCCGAGTTACAGCGTGGCCGGCGGCACGCAGGCCAATGTCGGCGACGCGCTGAACGCGCTCGATGCCGCGACTGCGGCAATCGGTGACGCGGCGGTGCAGTACGACGATCCGTTGACCAAGGACAGCGTGACGCTGGCCGGTCCGACGACGGCGGATGGGGGCGTGACCGGCGGTACGCGGATCAGCAACCTGTCGCAGGGCGCGGTGACGGCAACCAGCAGCGATGCGATCAACGGTGCGCAGTTGTACAACACGGCCAGCGGCATGGTCGGCGTCATCGGCGGCGGTCTCGCCGTCGATCCGGCGACCGGTGCGATCACCGGCACGCCGGCATTCGCAATCGGCGGCGGTGGCAGCAAGGCAACCGTGACCGAAGCGTTCGCAGCCGTCGGCGATGAGCTCGACAATCTCAATTCTGCAGTCAACGGCGTACTCGACGACGCCCTGCTGTTCGACGGCACCGCCTACAACGCGACCCGTGCAGGCATCGCCACGCGCATCACCGGTGTTGCCAACGGCACCATCGCCGCGGGCAGCAGCGATGCGGTGACGGGCGATCAGCTCAACACCACCAACCAGAACATTACCCAGAACGCTGCGGACATCTCGGCACTCGACGGTCGTGTGACCACCAACGAGGGTGCGATTACTGGACTGCAGGGTGATGTCGCGAATCTCGACGGCCGTGTCACCACCGCCGAAGGGGCGATCACCGGCCTGCAGACGGATGTCGCCGGCAACACCACGGCGATCACCAATCTTGACGGACGCACCACGGCCCTGGAAGGCAGTGTCAGCAGTCTCGGCACGCAGGTGACGAACAACACGACGGCGATCAACAACCTCGGCGGCCGCACGGCGGCACTGGAAAGTGATGTTGCCGACCTCGATGATCGCGTCACGCAGAACACGACGGACATCTCGAATATCGACGGGCGGGTGACCAACGTCGAGGGCGACATCGTCGATCTGTCGCAGCAGATCGCGGACGTCGGCAGCGGCGTGCAGACGGCTCAGGAGACGGCGGATCATGCTGTGGTCGCGGCCGGCGCGGCGCAGAGCACGGCGGATGACGCGGTACAACTAGCGTTGGGCAACGATGGCCGTGCGTTCTGTAGCCGCGGGGCGGGTGAGAACTCCGTGCGCTGCGGTGCCAACACCAAGGAGGACGTTACCGCGGCCAACGGCATCGGCATCGGCACGGATGCGCAGGCTTTGGCGGATGGCGGTATCGCGGTGGGCCACAACGCCACGGCGGTGCAGGCGAACTCGGTGGCGATCGGCGCCGGTGCGGTGGCCAGGTCGTCGGTTGCGGTCGGTACCGGTGCGCAGGCTATCGGCACCAACACGACGGCGGTCGGCGACAACGCGGTGGCGTCCGGCGAGCATGCCGTCGCGCTCGGCAACAACGCGGTGGCCAGTGCGGACAACAGCGTGGCGCTCGGCAACGGTTCAATGGCGGATCAGGAGAACACGGTGTCTGTCGGCAGTTCGTCGCAGCAGCGGCGCATCGTCAATCTCGCGCCTGGTATCGATCCGACTGATGCCGTCAATGTCAGCCAGCTGACCGATCTGCGCTATGACTTGCACCGTAGTCTGCAGGATGTGCGTGACGAGGCCAATGCCGGTGTCGCTGCGGCGATCGCGATGGAAGCTGCGCCGTATGTCCCGGGACATATCACCTACGCCATCGGCAGCGGCTATTACGTCAATCAGGGTGCGATCGGCGTGACGTTCCGAGGCACGGCCGAGAACGGTCGCTGGAGCCTCACGACCGGCGTCTCCACTTCCGAGGAGGGCACTGCGGTGCGTCTGGGTGTCAGTGGTGTGCTTTGGTAACAGCGCACGTCCGATACCGACCTGACCCCATTACGAGAACACTGTCATGAACAAAATCGAAACCGCTGCCGCCATTGCCGCCGTCGCACTGCTGACCAGCTGTGCCGTTCCCCGTCAGCCGGCGGACTCGCGCGGCGTGTCGTTTCCGGAACGCAGCGCCTCGTACCTTGAAGAAGGCAGCGTGGTCAATCCGGCCGATGTCCGACTGATCCAGCCGGGCGCCAGCAAGGATCAGGTGCGTCTGAAGCTCGGCAATCCACACTTCTCCGAGGGCCTGTTTGCCGTCGACCAGTGGAACTACATCCTCGGCCTGCCATCGGCGACGGGCAGCGGCCTGCTCAGCTGCCAGTATCAGGTCCAGTTTGACAAACAACACAAGGTCAAGGCGACGTACTGGAATACCGACGAGTGTTCGGCCGCCGCGGCTGCGCCGGATGATGTCGTGGCAACCGGGAACGCGGTGCCAGCCGCGAGCGAGCCGGGCAAGATCCAGATCTGGTCCGAAGATGGCCTGTTCACGTTTGGTCGTTCCGGTCTTGGCGATCTCGACGCGTCCGGCCGCAAGGATCTGGAACAGCTCGCCGAACGCGTCGCCAAACAGGAAGCGCAGGTACAGAACGTGACGATCTATGGCTTCGCCGATCGCATCGGCTCCGCCGGCGGCAATTACGATCTGTCGCTGGCTCGTGCACACACCGTTGCGGACTTGCTGGTCGCCAAGGGCGTTGATTCGAAGCTGATCGAAGTGGTCGCCAAGGGCCGGTTCGAGTCGACCACGGAATGCAAATCGGGAACATCCAAGGCCGCACTCATCGATTGCCTGCAACCCGATCGGCGTGTCCTCGTAACGGTTCGGATCCGGACGGCCGAAGCCGCCGCGAACTGACGTCGGCTGGGTGGCGCAGGGTCTCCTTGCCGGTTGCAGCGGGCCGCGAACGCGAGATCGACGAAGAGCACCAGCGGCACAAGCCGGGAATGGCTACGCAAGCGCGTGATTGGCCGGCCACTTT
This sequence comes from Solimonas sp., assembly GCA_036570585.1. Taxonomy (GTDB): domain Bacteria; phylum Pseudomonadota; class Gammaproteobacteria; order Nevskiales; family Nevskiaceae; genus Solimonas. The sequence continues at coordinate 4,556 of DATCXY010000049.1, forward strand.
TCATCGGGGATTTTCATGTTCATGGCGGGATTGGTGGTCGGAATGTTCATCGGCGGCATCGTGGGAGTCGTCGGCGTTTCGGTCCTGCAAGTCGGCGCGCGAGCCTAGATTGTGCCGCGCCGGCGTGATCGCTTCGCCGTGTGCGGCTCGCAATGACGTGCCTTGCAATTCCGGGCCGAGACCCTTCCCGCATCCGTATCGTCGATATCTGATCGCGCGCGAAGACGCGCCGCCGGAGCGTCCGGGCGACGGCATCGAACCGGCCGGATCGCCGCGTCCGAACGGCCGCGTCGACGATCGACCTGGATCGTCGTTGCAGAACGGTAGGCCGGAGTAGTGGACAGCGGCGGACGGCGTCGGGCGTGCGCCGTACAATCCGCGCTCGCCCGCGTCGGGTTGATCGCCCG
>DATCXY010000050.1:0-3797 GCA_036570585.1 Solimonas sp.
GCCATTTTGTTTACGTGCGGCACTGCGACGCTCCCACGATTTGCGTTACCGTGTGCGCTTTCCATCGAACCACGCGCACACACTTTCGAGCCATCATGAGGACTCGCTGCTGCCTCTCTGCCGTCATTCAGCGACGGCCTCGCGCCCGGCGCATTCCATCGCCGTTGTTTGCGCATGCCGATTGAATCCGCGCGTCGCGGCTGGCGCGGAGCGATCGCCATATACGCGCAGCCACGCGTGCGCGCGCTGCTGTTTCTCGGCTTCTCCGCCGGCCTGCCGTTCCTGCTGGTGTTCTCGACGCTGTCGGCATGGCTGACGCAAGCCGGTGTCTCACGCACGACCATCGGCTATTTCAGCTGGGTCGGCATTACCTACTCCACCAAGCTGTTCTGGGCGCCGGTCGTCGATCGCGTACCACTGCCGTTGTTGACGCGCTGGCTTGGCCGGCGGCGCAGCTGGATGCTGATCGCGCAATGCGGGATCGCCGCCGGCCTCGCATTGATGGCGTTCAGTGACCCCGCACATGATCTGGAAGCAACGGCCTGGCTGGCGGTGCTGGTCGCCTTCTCGTCGGCGACACAGGACATCGCGCTTGATGCGTATCGCATCGAGGCAGCGCCGAGCGAAGAACAGGGCGCGCTCGCCGCGGCCTACCAGCTCGGCTATCGCATCGCCTTGATCGTCGCCGGCGCCGGCGCGCTGCTGATCGCCGCCGATCATGGCTGGCTGGTCTCGTATCTATGCATGGCGGCGCTGGGGCTGGTCGGCATCACCACCGTGCTGCTCATCCGCGAGCCCATCCACACTGACGTACGCATCACGCCGCCACAGGAAGCGCGCGTACAGGCATTTATCGACCGCCACCCAAGCTGGCCGGCACCGTTGCGCCTCGTGTGCGCCAACGTGGTCGGGGCGGTGCTGTGCCCGATCACGGACTTCTTCGCGCGTAATGGCTTGCGCCAAGCGTCGCTGATCCTGTTGTTCATTGCCGTCTACCGCATGCACGAATATGCGATGGGGGTAATGGCCAATCCGTTCTACCTCGACATGGGCTACACGCTCAGCGAGATTGCCGCGATGTCGAAGGTCTTCGGCATTCTGATGACCATGCTCGGCGTGGTGGTCGCCGGCACGCTGGTCGCCTGGCAAGGTGTTGCGCGCACGCTGTTCGCCGGTGTTTTCATCATCGCCTGCGGCAACCTGTTCTTCTCGTGGCTCGCGCGTCTGCACGCGCCGGGGCTGACGGAACTGGCAATCGCGATCAGCGTCGACAATGTCGGCATTGGCGTCGCCGGTACCGCATTCGTCGCGTATCTGTCGGGCCTGACCAACATCGCCTACACCGCGACGCAATACGCGCTGTTCGGCTCGCTGTTTCCGCTGCTCGGGAAACTCGTCGCCGGCTTCTCCGGCGCCATCGTCGATGCGCTCGGCTATCCGCTGTTCTTTCTCTATACAGCGTCGCTGACGCTACCGGCGATCGTGCTGTCGCTGTATTTCATTCGTCGCCCACCGACGCCAGCCACGCCGGTGACCACGTAGGAGCACACCTCGCGCGCGATCACGTCGTAGAGGGATTGCAGATCGCGCGCAAGGCGCGCTCCTGCACAAAAGGGGACACGTCAGCGCGCAAGCCCTCAGGCCGCCATCGCCTCGCTGCCCTGCAACCGCACGAACACATCGGCGAAGCGTCGACCGATGTCATTTCCGTCCGGCACGTCGCGCGCGCGACGATAGACCGGAAGCTCCAGCCGATCGATGTTGTCGGCGCGCCCGGCATGCGTGGCGCCAAGCAGCTTCAGGTGGCGGATGATGCGGTCATTGTCGCTGGCGACGTCGTAATAGAACGTGCGAATACCATTCTTCCACGCGGTCAGATGCAGACACGCCTGCAGCACGAAGCCGGCACCGCGGCCCTGATATTCATCGGCAATCGTGATCGCGACGTCTGCCGCCTGCGGCTCGCCATTGAGCCGGACATAGCGCGCAATACCGATGCCCGGCTCATCAGGCTTTTCGATATTCATCGCGCCCCATGCCGCATGATTGATCTGGTCGATGTGGACAAGCCGCGCGATCGTCTCCGCGCTGAGGCGATCCGGATCGCCATTCGGAAAGCGCCGGCGGCGCGCCAGCTGCGAAAGCCGCTGGAAACCCTGCTGGATGCGGGCCGCATCATCAACGCGGATCGGTCGCACCAGAATCGGCAGCCCGTCGTCGAGCGCGTATTTGAATGCGTCCGGCAATTCGGGGGTTCGCCAGCTCTTGAACATTCGGTTTCCTTGGTGACGACACGGAGGGCGGATCAAAGATCGCGCAAATCAAGCAGATCGAGCGGATTGTCCCACTGACCACCGCGGGCGAGCGCGAATTCGTCGCGCTCGCTGTAGTCGAGCGGCTCAATGTCGAGCGCGCCGGAATAGTCCTCGGGAGGTGCACAAGGACGCGCGGCGAGCGCCGCCCACGCGTCGAAATCGAAATCATCCAGCGTGCCGTCGTAGTGCTGGACCAACACCGTTTCGCTGTCGATGTCGACGCCGACGATTTCGAATGGATCACCAACCGTCTCGAACCACTGACCGACGCTGAGTTCACTGAGCCATTGCGCCACGAATCACCTCCGTGCGCCGCGCAGCGCGGCGCACTTACTTTCTACGCCGCTCGCGCGATCGCTTCAAGCACGAGCCGCCAATTGGTGCGCAACAGCTTGAATGGCGACGCAATCGATCAGCAGCCTGCCCAGGCGCTGAGCGAACGCAGGGCGGGCGAACACAGTGGTGCAGACACCGCAGCTTTTAGGGACAGGGAATCGGGTAGCTGCGATGCAAGTCTTCGAGTGCACGCTGTACGGAAAATGGCAATTCCAGATTGGCGCTGGCCAGATTGCTCTGCAACTGCGCGAGCGTCGTCGCACCGATGATGTTGGATGTCGTGAAGGAGCGCGAGCTCACGAACGCAAGCGCCATCTGTGCCGGATCGAATCCATGCTCACGCGCCAACGCGACATAAGCGCGGGTCGCCGCATCGGCGGTCGGCGTGTCGTAGCGCGTGAAGCGTGTGAAGCGCACCATCCGCGAGCCTTGCGGTCGCGCACCGTCGAGATATTTGCCGGACAGCACCCCCATCGCCAGCGGTGAATAGGCGAGCAAACCAACATCTTCTTGATGGGCGATCTCCGCGAGGCCGACTTCGAAACTGCGATTGAGCAGGCTGTACGGGTTCTGGATGCTGACGATGCGCGGCAACTGCTGCTCGCGATGCAGTCGCAGATATTCGCCAACGCCCCACGGCGTTTCGTTGGACACGCCGATGTGGCGAATCTTGCCCTGCTGCTGAAGCTCGGCGAGCGCGGACAATGTCTCGGCGATTGGCACCCCGCCGTCACCGCCGCTGGCGTCGAAGCCGAGCTTGCCGAAGAAATTGGTCGGCCGCTGCGGCCAATGCACCTGATACAGATCGAGATAGTCCGTGCGCAGACGTTTGAGGCTGGCCTCGCAAGCCGCCATCACGGATTCGCGATCGAGGCGCGGACCGCCGCGCACATAGGGAAACGCGCCGGGCCCGATGACCTTGCTTGCAAGAATGATGTCGTGTCGGCGTGCGGTCCTTGCCAGCCAGCTGCCGATGATCTGTTCGGTACGGCCATAGGTTTCGGCACGCGGCGCGACCGGATACATCTCCGCGGTATCGACGAAGTTGACGCCGGCGGCGAGCGCGGCATCGAGCTGCTCATGAGCTTGCGCTTCGTCGTTCTGCTCACCCCAGGTCATGGTGCCGAGGCCGATATGACTGACACG
>DATCXY010000051.1:0-7041 GCA_036570585.1 Solimonas sp.
GAGCCAGCGATGACAGTCCCGACCGCCACCGATATCCCGACTCGGGAGGTGGTCGGTTTTTCAGCTGCGAATCGAATGCGCTCCTTTCGCAGCAGTATTCCGGCGGCGCCTGGAGAGCCGCCGAACTCGCCAGCGCCAGGCGCTTGCTGAGTCAATGGCAGGCGTCACCGTCACTGTGCGCACCGCGCGGCGTGCCGATCCGGGTGCCGGACGGCGAAGCGAGTTTTGGGTCGCTTCGCTGACATTCAAAACACGGTGAACACGGCTTGCCTCGAACCGGCCTGACAGCGGGATCTGGAGGGCCACCACCGAAACACAGGCCGCACGGCGGCATGGAGAAATGATGAACACATTGAGCTTATGGAGCGGCAGTGCGCTGCTCGCGATCTCGACCGTGGCAATGGCGCAGGACGCCGCGCCACCATCTTCGCCCGGCCCGGAATCAGAAACTGCGCCGACTCAGCCGCAAGCTGCCACGTCGGCGGCAGAGACCGCCCAGGTCAATGATGTCAACGACGACGATGGCCTCGCCGAAGTGGTCGTCACCGCGCAGCGGCGCGAGGAGCGTCTGAAAGACGTGCCGCTGACGGTGTCGGCGATGTCGTCGGAGCAACTGACCGAAGCCGGTGTCACCAACATTTACGATCTGCAAAGCGTCGTGTCCGGCCTCAGCTGGGGCGGTGCCGGCAACGCGACGCAGACCTCGATCCGTGGCCTGTCGACCTTGGTCAGCACCAACGGCAGTGAAAACCCGAACGCGCTGTATGTCGATGGCGTCTATTACAGTCAGGCGCAATTGCTGGGCGCGAATCTGCCGGACGTCGACCGTATCGAAGTGCTCAAGGGACCGCAGGGCACGCTGTTCGGCCGCAATTCGGTCGGTGGTGCGCTGCGCATCTTCACCAAGAATCCGAGTTTTACGCGTAGCGGCGATGCGACGGTCGAATCCGGCTTCTATACGGGCGATGGCGAGAGTCGCGCGGCGCCGCACTACACCGCACGCGGCTTCTTCACCACACCGCTGATCGACCAGAAGTTGGCGGCGAGTGTGTCCGCTGGCTACGACTGGACCAAGGGTTTCCTCACCAACGAGGCGACTGGCAACGAGTACGGCGAGATCCGCCGCGCCAACGCGCGCGGCAAGCTGCTGTGGCAGGCGAGCGATAAGGTGCAGGCGGTGTTCGGTGCGTTTTATCTCAAGCACAACGACACCGGCCTGCAGGCGATGACGCCGTACAACGGTTGGGTGCCCGCCGCGCTTGATCCGGATTCGATCGTGCCGACGCGGCCATTCCATACCGCTTACGACAGCGGCAACGGCTACGATTTTGATCGTGCCGACGTGCAGAGCCGCGGCTACACCGTGCACGTCAACGCCGATCTCGGCGACTACGGCACGCTGTCGTCGATTACCGCGTGGACGGACAGCGAAGCGGACAACCTGACGACGCTGAATCACTCGCAAGGTGGCAACACCTGCGTGACGACGTTCGCCTGCGTCGATTATGCGTACCGGATGTACACGAAGGCGCTGTCGCAGGAGCTGAACTGGGCGTCGAACCAGATCGGTATCGTCAATTTCACCGGCGGCGTGTTCTTTTATCGCCAGCGCCAGGGTACCGACACTGACATCCAGCGCACCGTCGATGCGGCCGGCATCAGTCCACGCTCGGTGCGCTTCGGGGTCGAGTCATATGCGGCCTATGGGCAGGCCAACGTCGCCGCGACCGAGCGTCTGACCGTGGTACTCGGCGCGCGTTACACCTACGAGCCACACGACGACAAGACCATCGTCCCGACCTATGTGCATCGCAAAGAAACGTTCAGCAGCTTCATCCCGCGCGTCTCGCTGCAGTACGCGCTCACCGAGCAACTGAATGCCTATGCGACCTACTCGGTCGGCGAGAAGAGCGGCTTGTCCGGCGTCGACAATCCGGGCAGCGTGCCGCCGTACGCGAAGATCAAACCGGAAGAAAACGACGCGTACGAGCTCGGCCTGAAGTACGCCGCATCGCGCCTGACCGCCAACCTGTCGATGTTCTACTACGACTACAAGAACAAGCAGGAACAGGGCTTCACCGGCTCGCAAGTGTTCCTGCAAAACACCGGTCCGGTGAAACTGTATGGCCTCGATTTTGATACCAGCTATCGCGTCTACCATGACCTGACGGCGCGTGCTGCGCTGACTTGGGTACCGCAGGCGAAGTACCGCAACTTCGACGACGCGCTGGCATACCGGCCGACGCTCGCCGCCGACGGCAGCTTCACCGGCGTCGAGCGTATCCAGTTCGATGCGACCGATTACCGCTTGCCGCGCGCCGCCCGCTTCATGGGCAACGTCTCGCTGCTGTACTCCCATGCGGTGGGCGCCGACCTCATCGATGCCAGTGCCAACTACAGCTACACGACCAAGGTCTATCAGGACATCTATCACGTGATCGAGCAGCCGTCGTACGGCACCCTGAACGCACGTGCGGGTTACCTGTTCGTTCGGGACGGCCTGCGTCTCGGCATCTACGGTCGCAACCTGACCAACGAGACCTACATCGCGCACGCTTTTGCGAGTGGCCAAGGGTTCACTGCCGCCTATGCGCGCCCGCGCGAAATCGGTCTGGAGCTGAATTACTCGTTTTGAAAAAGGTTGATCGGGGGCGGCGCCAGCCATGGGCAGGCGCCGCCCGTCGGCTGCCCGGAATACGGCCGCTCGCGAATTAATCCGTCGCCTCAGCGTATAATCGACATCTAATAGGCAGCATCGTTGATTAACAGATTGCGGAGGAGCGGTATATGACGTGTCACCCGACCCAGACCCCGACGGACATCGATATCCCCGGGCTGCGGGAGAAGTACCGCCAGGAACGCAACAAGCGCCTTCGTCCGGAAGGGCAGAAGCAGTATGTCCGGCCCGCAGGCAAGAGCCCGGTCGCCGAATACTCCGCGGACCCGCACACGCCGGTGGTGCCGCGTGATCCGATCTCCGAGGAAATCGATGCCGTCGTGCTGGGCGCCGGCTGGGGCGGCATCATGGCGGCCTACCATCTGACCAAGGCGGGCGTCAGCAATTTCCGCAACATCGACACCGCCGGTGATTTCGGCGGCGTCTGGTACTGGAATCGCTATCCGGGCATCCAGTGCGACAACGAGTCGTATTGCTATCTGCCGCTGCTCGAAGAAACCGGCTTCATGCCGTCGAAGAAATTCGCCGACGGCTGGGAAATCCAGCAGTACTGTCGCTCGATTGCCGAAAAATTCGACTTCGCCGGCAAAGCGCTGTTCCACACGCAGATCACGTCGCTGCGTTGGGATGAAGGTATCCAGCGTTGGCGGATCGCCACCAATCGCGGCGACGACATCCGTGCGCGCTTCGTGACGCTTGCTTGCGGCGTGCTCAACATGCCGAAGCTGCCAGGCCTGCCGGGTATCGATCAGTTCAAGGGCAAGATGTTCCATACGGCGCGCTGGGACTATGCCTACACCGGCGGCAGTTACCGCAGCCCGGTGCTCGACCAGCTGGCCGACAAGCGCGTCGCGATCGTCGGTACCGGCGCCACTGCCATTCAGGCGGTCCCGTATCTGGGCAAGTACGCCAAGCAGCTGTACGTCGTGCAGCGCACGCCGTCGAGCATCGACGAGCGGCCGAATCCGCCGACCGACACCGCTTGGGCCAAGACGCTGCAGCCGGGCTGGCAGAAGGCGCGTCAGGCCAATTTCCATCGCGCGGCGATGGAAGGATTCCAGCCGGGTGAGCCGGATCTGGTGTGCGACATCTGGACCGAGATCGCCCGCAACTTCGCTGCCGAGATGGAAGCCGAGGGCTGGCCGCAGCTGACGATCGAGGATTTCGTCGCCAAACGCGAGGTGATCGACTACCGCGTGATGGAGCGTCTGCGTCGCCGCGTCGATGCGATCGTCAACGATCCGAAGACCGCCGAAGCGCTGAAGCCGTACTACCGCTTTCTGTGCAAGCGGCCGCTGTCGAGCGACGAGTTCTATCCGACGTTCAACCGGCCGAATGTCGAGCTGGTCGACGTGTCCGACACCAAAGGCGTCGAGCGCCTGACCGAGAAGGGCTTCGTCGCCAACGGCAAGGAATACGAAGTCGACTGCATGATCTTCGCCAGCGGCTTCGAGGTGACCAGCGATCTCGAACGGCGCTGGGGCATGGAGGCGGTTGAAGGCCGCAGCGGGCTGTCGATCTACCGGCACTGGTCGGAAGGTCCGAAGACCTTGCACGGCACGATGACGCACGGCTTCCCGAACCAGTTCTATATCGGCTACATCCAGGGCGGCCTCAACGCCTCGGTGACCGAGCAGTTCGGCGAGCAGGGCCGCCACATCGCTTACATCATCAGCGAAGCGCTCAAGCGCGGCGTCAAGTCCGTCGAGCCGAGTCAGGCCGCACAGGACGAATACGTGCGGCGCTTCGAGGAACTGGAAATCGATCTGTCCGAATTCCAGGACCACTGCCCGCCGGGCTATTTCAACAATGAAGGCGAGCACAAGCCGAAATGGGGCCTGTTCCGCGGCTGGGGCCATGGCTGGGATGCGTTCCAGCAGATGGTCGGCGAATGGCGCGGGAACGGCGAGCTCGAAGGTCTTGTCGTCGAGAAATGATCAACAGTAGTGTCTGATTCGCGGTGGTGGCCGGATACGGTCTATGATCGAGGGCCGGCCACCGCGCGATCGGTCTGCGCAGGGCGCGACCACGACATCGCCACAAGCCCGTAAAGCTGTACAGGAGGACATCGTGAACTACCAGATTAAGCTTGATGCCGTCGAACAGACGAACGTCGGCATCGACGAATTGACAGAGCCGCTGACATTTCCGGTCGAGGCTTACCTGTCGCCCGAATATGCGCGCGCCGAAGGCGATCGTCTCTGGAGCAAGGTCTGGCAGCACGCCGGCCGTGTCGAGGAGATTCCGAACGTCGGTGATTTTTTCACCTACGAGATCGGTCGCGATTCGATCATCGTCATCCGCACCGCGGCGGATCAGCTCAAGGCCTTCCACAACGTCTGCTCGCACCGTGCGCGTCAGTTGATCGACACGCCGCCCGGCACCAATGGCGTTTGCGGCCATCGCAAACTGTTCGTCTGCGGCTTTCATGCGTGGCGCTACGACATCGACGGCAACTGCACGTACCAGCACGACGACTTCGACTGGAAGGGCGCGCTGACCGACGAGCGCACGCATCTGACGCCGGTGCAGGTCGACACCTGGGGCGGCTGGGTGTTCATCAACATGGACCCCGACGCCGAACCGCTGCGCGATTTTCTCGAACCGGCGGCGACCCACCTCGATCCGTTCGAGCTGGGCAAGATGCGCTACAAGTGGCGCCAGTGGGTGATCTTCGATTGCAACTGGAAGACCGCGATCGAAGCGTTCATGGAGCCGTACCACGTCACCGGCACGCACTCGCAGATGCTCGCCAACGGCGACTATTACGCGTACAGCGCCGCGCACGGCAAGCATGGCGTTTCCGGCTTCGACGAGAAAAGCGTCGACAACAAGATGAAGCAGGCCAGTTCGGTGACGCGCGCCGGCAAGGCCGGCAAGGACCCGCGCGTCTCGACCTACGAGCTGCAGAAGGAAATCTACGACACGGTCAACAACGCCAGCACCACGCTGACGCTGGTCAACGCCGCCAAGCGTCTGGTCGACGAACTGCCGGAAGGCACGCCGGCGCCGGACGTCATCAAGCACTGGCTCAAGCGCGCGCGCGAGGACGATGCGGCGCGCGGCGTCGAATGGCCGAACATCACGCCGGAGCAGCAGGGCAAGGCGGGCCTCGCGTGGAGCGTGTTCCCGAACATGTCGATCCTGCAGGGCATCACGTTCGCGCTGTGCTACCGCGCGCGTCCGTATGGCGACGATCCGAACAAGTGCATCTTCGAATCCTACGCGATCGAGCGCTTCCCGCAAGGCGAAGAACCGAAGACCGAATGGGTCTATGCCGACGCGACCAAGGAGAAGTGGGGCCTGGTGCTGTCGCAGGACTTCTCGAACATGGCGGCGGTGCAGCGCGGCATGCACTCGCGCGCGTTCCGCGGCACGCTGCCGAATCCGCATCAGGAACGCAAGGTCACCAACTTCCATCGCAATCTCGCCGAGTACATGGGCACCGGCGGCTTGCGCCTGCTTCGCTAGCGGCAATGCCGCAGCGCATTCATCAGATCAACCGACTCAGACAAGGTACAAGGTAAAGAGTATGTACGGAGAAGAAAAAACCCCTGCCGCCGCTGCCGTCGTTTCCAGCGAACGTGGCACGGTGAAGGTTTATCAGCGCATCCTCGAGCTGCTTGAAGCCGAAGGCATCAACGCCGTCTTCGGTATCCCGGACCCGAACTTCGTTCATTTGTTCGTCGAGGCCGAGAAGCGCGGCTGGACCGTCGTCACGCCGCACCACGAGCTGTCGGCCGGGTTCATGGCCGAAGGCTATGCGCGCATGACCGGCCGTCCGGCGCTGTGCATCGCCACGCTCGGCCCCGGCATCGCCCTGACGTCCGGCTCGATGATGACCTCGCTGGTCGAGAACACGCCGGTCATCTACCTCGGCGGCCAGCGCGCGCGCATCACCGAGCAGCGCGTCCGTCGCGGCCGCATCCAGTTCATCCAGCAGGAAGCCCTGTTCGAGAACTCGGTGAAGTGGAGCACGAGCATCGAGTACGCCGAACAGACCGACGAAATCATTCGCCACGCACTGCGCGTCTGCCAGTCCGGCACGCCGGGGCCGGTCTACATCGAATATCCGTCGCACGTCATCCAGCAGGATCTCGACGTGCCGCCGGCGCTGCCGCCGTCGTCGTACCGTCTGGTGCAGCCGGGTGCGGATGGCAACGCGGTGGCCAAGGCTGCCGAGCTGATCAAGAAAGCCGAGTGCCCGGTGCTGCTGGTCGGTCACGCGGTGCAGTGCACGCGCGCCGGCCAGAAGGTGAGAGAGCTGGCCGAGCTGATGGGCTGCCCGATTCTGCAGACCTCGGGCGGCACCGCCTTCATCGAAGGCGTCGAAGACCGCACCTTCCCGTACCTGTTCTCCGACG
>DATCXY010000052.1:0-4653 GCA_036570585.1 Solimonas sp.
GCTTGATATTGGGTAATTGTCGGTTTGGCCATTTCGAAGCTCAATTTCTCCACGTCGCCCCAGCACATTAATTTTATGCGAGTCGCGCGGGTATCCCCATGATTTGGCGGCTAAAATCGTTAATTTAAGCCGACTGCCGAAGGATACCTCGAATGAGGTACTGAGCGTCGCCATAAAAGTGTGACGAGGCGCTCATTACGTTTTTTGGGGGCTGAGTTGGTCATTTCGTTGCCAGATCATTGCGCGCTCCCCCTTGTTGGTGATCCGCTGCTTGAGTGGTTGCCGGGCGAAACACTTTTCAGCCTGGTGAGCCGGTTGCATCGGCTGTGGGGGCGCACCCATGACTCGGACACTGCGCAGATACTCTTCGGCGGACGAACCCGAGGGGTGCACCACGATTTTCCCAGCGGGCTCGGTTACTTCGTAGACCGATCGGACGGCGCGCTCGGCTCGCCCGACGAGATTGCGCGGCAGCGCACCTTGCTCCATTTCTTCCTCCCGTCAATCACGCGACGTCATCGACCATGCGATTGCGGCGATGTCGGGTGCATCGGTCGCTCATCTGAAGTTTCGCCTCGGCTTGCTGACCAGTCGCTTCAGGGCCAACCACCCCTTGAAAGCCTGTCCCGCGTGCATGACGAAGGATCTTGATGATCATCAGACGACGTACTGGCGCCTAGACCATCAGTTCCCTGGCGTATGGCACTGTCCCGTGCATGGGGAAGATTACGCTGCCAAGGCGATCAGACGCGCGTCGGAAATTTTCAGTGTGCCTTCCGGTTCTGTTCGCGCCATAGCTGTGCGGTGGTGCCGAACTGTTGTCGGAACCAGCGGCTGAAGGCGCTTTGTCCCGAGAAGCCGAGCAGATCGGTCGTCTCGGCGAGCGAGCGGGAACCCTGGGTCAGATAGCGCTTGACCTGATCTTTGCGGACCGCGCACACGATATCTGAAAAGGACTGACCGGACCGCTGCAATTGGCGGTGCACGGTGCGCCGATCGACACCGAGATACTTGGCGACCTGTTCGATGGTGCATCGGCCGGCCGGCAGCAGCAGCGTTGCCAGTTGGCGGACCTTGTCGGCGAGCGCGTGCTGACCACCCGTGTTGAGTGATTCCAGATATTGGCGTGCGTAGCGGGCCATCACCGGATCCGCGGTCGGCGCCGGGCGATCGAGGTCTGCGGAGCGGATCATGACGCCGTCGAAATCCTGAAGGAACAGGACTTTCGAACCGAAGATACGGTGGTGTGCCTCAAAGCTTGCGGGCGGTGCATGGGTGAAGCAAACACTCCAAGGGTTCCACTCGCTACCCATGACCGCCTGCACGGAGCGGAACAGCACGCCGACCGCGAGTTCGACGGATTGTCGGCCGAGTGGCGAGCCTCCGACGAAAAATTGCAGGCTGACCGTCACCGTCGGTTCCTGGGTGACGACCTGCACGGCGATGGCCTCGTTATGCAGATAGATATAGCGAACGATCGAGTGCAGGAAGCGTCGCAGGTCGGGCTCTTCGCGCAGGACCAGACCGACCGGACCGAGATTGGACAAGGAGCGTCTTTCCGCGAGACGCAGACCGAAATTGTCGATGCCGGCTTTGTCGGCGGACAATTCAAGCAGGGCATCGAGCGCGTGGATGGGAATCTTGAGGTCGGGGTTTTCCAGGCAGTTGCGATCCAGGCCGACCGAACGGATCAACGCGTGCGGATCGAGGTCATAGGAGGCCGCCAGTGGAATGTACCCCGACAGGCTCGCACTGCGAATCAGTTCCACGGCTTGGCATGTCCCGAACGGTTAACGCCGCGTCACGATATGCAAATGATGAGGCGCGGGCAAGCGCCTGCCCATTGCGTCTTCAATAGTCTGACGGTGATGCGGTCTGGCGCAGCGCCAAGGCGGTGCGCCACTGGCGCGGTGACTGGCCGAACTGGCAACGGAACCAGCGCGAAAACACGCTGCTGGTGTCAAAGCCCAGCAATTCACCGATCTGTTCGAGCGAGTAGCGGGAATCGGCAAGGTAATGCAGCACCTGCTCGCGGCGCACCGCTGCGAGCAACTCTGAATAGGTTTGCCCGCTGGCGATCAATCGACGCTGCAGGCTGCGCGCGGTGAGGCCGAGATTGCGCGCGACCTGTCCGATCGAAATGCGGCCGGTCGGCAGCAATACGTGCAAGCTGTTGCGCACCTCGCTGTCGATCGAACGATCAGGGCTCGCCGCCTGGGCTGCAACCAGCTGCCGTGCGTAGCGCAGCATCGCCGGGTCGGCGCCTGAATTGATTTGATCGAGTGCGGCGCTCGGGAATTCGATGCCGTCGTAGTCGCTCTCGAACTGGACATCGAGGCCGAAAATGCGACGGTATGCGCTGCGATCCGCCGGCGCAGGATGACGGAAACGCACCGCGCTCGGCACCCACTGGTACCCGAGCTGTGCGCGCAACAGACGCATCATCACGCCGATCGCCAGTTCCACGGCCTGACGTGCGTCCTGCCAATCCGGTGTGCGCAGGTTCTCGCGAAGCACTGTGCGCTGACCGTCGTCGTCGATCGTGATGTCCAGCGCTTCATTGAGCTGGTCACGGTGCTGCAGCACGGTATCCAACGCCGATCGCAATGAGGCTTGATGGCGGAACAACAAACTGATCGCGCCGAAGTCGGTCAATCGCCGCGACTCCGCCATCAACAGGCCGAAACTTTCATTCCCCGTGCGGCTGGACGACAGGCTCAGCAGCTGCAGGACGGCGATTCCCGGAATGCGCAGATCCGGGTTCTGCAGACAGACCGAGTCCAGACCGACCTCGCGCAGCATGGCCTCGGGGTTCAGTCCGAACTGGCGGGCGACTTCGGCGTAGTTGCTGAGGCTGGCGGCGCGAACGAGGAGCGACACGGTGGCGGCCGCGAAAGGTGTCGCAAAATGTCAAGTATCCGGGACCGATTGTCAAACCATACCGACGTCGGCAGCGAAGAATCATCTCCAGCAATGGCCCGCGCGCTTTCGCGATCAGGGTCGCACGAGGAGATACGATGCAGCACGCGATCCGCTTTCATCAGGCCGGCGGCCCCGAGGTTCTGCGTTACGAAGAGACCACGGTTGGCGAACCCGGCGCGGGTCAAGCGCGGCTGCGGCATGTGGCGGTCGGCCTGAACTTCGCCGACACCTATTTCCGCAACGGTACCTATCCTGTCCCGACGCCCAACGGTCTGGGCGTCGAAGCCGCCGGCGTCGTCGAGGCGATCGGCCCCGGCGTCAGCAATGTCGCGGTCGGCGATCGTGTGACCTATACCGGATTCGTGAATACGCTCGGCGCCTACAGCACCGCGCGCCTGATTCCTGCCGACGCGCTGATCAAGCTGCCGGAAACCATCGCCTTCGAAACCGCGGCGGCGATGACCATGCGTGGTCTGACGTCGGCCTATCTGATGCGCCGCATCTGGCCGCTGCAGTCCGGCGATGCAATCTTGCTGCATGCAGCAGCGGGCGGCGTCGGCCTGATCGTCAGCCAGTGGGCAAAACGGCTGGGCCTGACCGTGATCGGCACGGTGTCCACCGAAGCCAAGGCCGAGATCGCGCGTGCGCATGGTTGTGATCACGTGATCTTCTACGGCCGCGAGGATGTCGCCAAGCGGGTTCGCGAAATCACCGGCGGCGCAGGCGTGTCGGTGGTTTATGACAGCGTCGGCCGTGACACGTTCATCGGTTCGCTGGACTCGCTCAAGCGGCGCGGCCTGATGGTCTGCGTCGGCACCGCGTCCGGCACGATTCCGCCGTTCGATCCGCAGATTCTCGCGATGAAGGGCTCGCTGTACATGACGCGTCCGGCACTGGCCGACTTCATCACCGACCCGGTCGAGAAAAGCGCGCTGGCCGCGGAAGTCTTCGGCCTAGTTGCATCGGGTCAGATCAAGATCGAGATTAACCAGCGCTACGCTCTGCAAGACGCCGAGCAGGCGCACCGCGACCTCGAAGGCCGGAAAACCACAGGGTCGTCCATCTTTGTGATCTGAGGAGCTCGCCATGCGTGTTGAGCCATTGACCTGCGCCATCGGGGCCGAAATTTCCGGGGTCGATCTGGCGGACGCCGCCCGCGATGACGGCCTGTTCGCCGAAATCCGCGGACAGCTGCTGCTGCACAAAGTGTTGTTCCTGCGTGATCAGGCCATGAGCCGCGCCGAGCACGTCGCTTTTGCGCGCCGCTTCGGCAATCTTGAGGACCATCCGGTCGTCGGCAGCGATCCGGAGAATCCGGGGCTGGTCCGCATCTACAAGTCGCCGGATCATCCGAACGATCGCTACGAAAACGCCTGGCACTGTGATGCGACCTGGCGCGAAGCGCCGCCGATGGGCTGCGTGCTGCGATGCGTCGAATGCCCGCCGGTCGGTGGCGACACCATGTGGGCGAACATGGCACTGGCGTACGAAAAGTTGCCGGATCACGTGAAGGCGCAGATCGACGGCTTGCGTGCCCGGCACAGCATCGAAGCCACGTTCGGCGCCGTCATGCCGATCGAAAAACGCCTGGCGTTCAAGGCGCAGTTTCCGGACCCGGAACACCCGGTCGTGCGGACCCATCCGGAAACCGGCGAGAAGGTGCTGTTCGTCAACGCCTTCACCACACATATCACCAACTTTCATACGCCGGCCAATGTTCGCTATGGCCAG
>DATCXY010000053.1:0-2264 GCA_036570585.1 Solimonas sp.
ATATCAATGCCAATCACGCGCCCCGTCAGCAGACGCTGCGCGGCACCCGCGAGCATCAGGCCATGGCCGCAGCCGACATCGAGTACACGCTCATCGCCGCGCCATGGCAGCGTCGCCAGTACCTTGTCACGCAGACGAACCTTGCCGATCTTGCTGCCCCACAGCATCACGCACGCCGTGATCACGAAGGCCCAGCCCATCCAGCCCAGCGAACGCGCGATGCCAAGCGCGCCTTCCGCGGTCGTCACCGGCAGCAGCGTCACCAGCGACGGCGCCGCGAACTTCACGACCAGCGCGACCGAACCGATCATCAGGAAGCGGCGCACCACGTCAGGGGCGTCGATGCCGTAGTCGGGAATCTGCTGCGGTGTTTTCGCCTTGCTCATGGGCCTTGCGTCGGTAGCGGAAGCAACCAGGATAGCGCTGCCGTACTCGCCATCTGCGCGCAATGATCGCCGCGGCGGCGCGAGAAGCGAAACGCGCACTTGGATCGAACCACGGCGATGACTCAGCGCTGCCAGACCAGACAACGGTTGTTGGCGGGCATTGCGATGTCGGCGATACGGCGCAGGCCGATGCCACGCGCCAGAGCGTCCACCGCTTCGAAGTCGCGGATGCCCATGTGCGTACCGCGCGCCTTCAGCCACTGGTCGAAGTCGGCGTTGCTGGCGCTGGTGAAGGCGCCGCCGTAGTTGAATGGTCCGTAAATCACGAGCGTGGCATTGGTCCGCAGCGAGCCATCGAGACCGGCAAACATCGACTCGACCTCCGGCCAGCTCATGATGTGCAGGGTGTTGGCGGTGAATGCCGCATCGAACGCACGCGCCGGCCACGCGTCTGCCGCAACATCGAGCGCGATCGGTGCGAGCACATTGGTGAGCGCCGCCTCGGTCAGCCACGCACGGATGCCGTCGTGATGCTCGCGGCACTCGGAGGTTTGCCATTGCAGATGCGGCAGCGCGGCGCCGAAATGGACGGCGTGCTGACCCGTGCCGCTGCCGATTTCGAGAACGTGTCGGCGATCGGTGAAATGCGTGTGCAGCACTTCGAGAATCGGATCGCGATTGCGATCACAGGCGGGAGCGTGCGGTTTTTCGATCGTCATGCCGTGAGCTTCGGCCGCTGCGCGCAATCACGCAAGCGGCAGGGCCGATCTGCCGGCTCGCTACGCGCGCCGGATATTGATGACACCCGCCGAGACATGTCCGGTCGGCCCGGCCAGCACGGCGGATTCGCAGTGCGCGAGCTGGTCGTCAAAGAAGAAGTCGGGTTCGAACTGCTGCAGGAACGGGCCTTTCTGCAAGCCGCCGAGGAACATCGCCTCGTCGACTTCGATGCCCCAGTCCATCAGCGTGCGGATCGCGCGTTCGTGTGCCGGTGCACTGCGTGCGGTGACCAGCGCCGTGCGCAACTTGATGTCGACTTTGGCACCGGCGGCGCGTTGCAGGCGCTGCAATGCTTCGAGCAGTGGCTTGAACGGACCGGCAGGTAATGGCCGCGCCGCGTGCGTGGTCTCATGGCTCTGGAAGGCATCAAGGCCGCTGCTCTGAAACACCTGTTCTGCTTCGTCGGAGAACAGCACCGCGTCACCGTCAAATGCAATGCGCAGTTCGTTCGGATGACGCGTGGCGTCGACGAAGGACTGCGAAAACACCCGCGCCGCCGGAAACTGCGCGTCGAGCGCGGCATTGACATCGGCATCGTTGGCGGACAAAAACAGATGCGCGCCAAGTGGCTTGAGATAGCGAAACGGCGGCGCACCGCGCGTGAACACGCCGCGCTGGACATTGATGCCGGCATCTTTCGCGGACTTGAATACCCGCAGGCCTGAAACCGGATCGTTGCGCGAAAGAATCACGACCTCGACACGGTGCTCGCCATCGTCGTTGAACGCGAGCAGCTTGCGGACCAGCGGGAAGGCGACGCCGGGTTTGGCCGGCACGTCGGCGCGTTCGAGCTGCAAGCGCTCATAGGCGCGATCACCCTGTTCGTCGAAAACCTGATTCTCGGCCTCGAAATCGAACAGTGCCCGCGACGACAGGGCCACGACCAGCTGGTTATCAAGATTTACGCCCATGCCGCCATTCTGACACCCGGCAGGCTCAAAAGCCGAGCCGCGGGATCAAGCCTAAGGCAACGCTGAATAAGCGTCGCGAGCGACGGCAGGGCGCGCGAGGACGGAGCGCAGGAGCCGCAACGTACACAGCAGTACGTGAGGACTCCGAGCACCGCCCTCGCGCGCCATGCCGAGCGCAGCAGCTTAT
>DATCXY010000054.1:0-13315 GCA_036570585.1 Solimonas sp.
CGACGTCGTCTTCGCGCCGGTGCCGCTGACCGCGACCGGCAAGATCGACAAGAAGCTGTTGCGCGAGCGCTATCGGGATCATTTGCGCGGCGCGTAGCGGCCGAGCCAGCGTGTTCACGTCGCCATCCCGAACGAACGCCATGCCCCGCCCGCGTGTTTCGAACGGCATGGACCCGCATCCGTCAAGCGTCCAGTCGAAGCGCCAGGCCACGCTGGTCAGTTTCGGACGACACCGTTGTTTATTTATACTCCCGGCTCGCCCGCCTGCTTTTCGGCGGGGGTGAACAGCGGGAACGTCGGCAGGCGCTTGCCGTATGCCCGGCAAAACATCCCGCGAAAACCGGCCTCGGCGAACAACCGCCGCAGATAGAAGCTCGACTACGGAGTCGCCATGAACGACCAGCAGCAGGATTTTGACAAGCACGATTTCTTCCGCAGCGACCGGTTCATCAACGATCCGTACCCCTATTTCGATTACCTGAGAGCGCAGGCTCCGGTGTTGCGCGAGCCGCATCAGGGCATCTTCATGGTCACGGGCTTCGACGAAGCGCTCGAAATCTATAACGATCCCGATCGCTTTTCCTCGTGCATGTCGACCAGCGGGCCGTTTGCCGGCTGCCCGATCCCGCTGGAGGGGCGCGAAAACGACGACATTACCGAACTGATCGAAGCGTACCGCGACAAAACGGCGTTCAGCGATCAGCTGCCGACCATGGATCCGCCGACGCATACCAATCATCGCGCCTTGTTGATGTCGCTGATCACGCCCAAGCGTCTCAAGGAGAACGAGGAGTTCATGTGGAAGCTGGCCGATCAGCAGATCGCCACTTTCATCGACAAGGGCGAGTGCGAAATGATGGGAGCGTTCGCGCAGCCGTTCGCCGTGCTCGTCGTCTCCGACCTGCTCGGCGTGCCCGCCGAAGACCGCATCAAGTTCCGCCAGCAGCTGATCCGGCAGGAACGCGAAGGCGCCACCATCGGCGGAACCGAAGATCGCAAGGCCGACCATTCGCCGCTGGAATGGCTGTACAGCACGTTCTCCGCGTATATCGAAGATCGCCGCCAGAACCCCACGGGCGATGTCCTTACCGGCCTGGCGAAAGCCACGTTCCCGGACAAGTCGGTGCCGACGCCGCTCGACGTCGCGCGGATCGCCGCCAACCTGTTCGCGGCCGGGCAGGAAACCACGGTGCGCCTGCTCAGCTACGCGTTCCAGATCGTCGGCGACCGGCCGGACCTGCAGAAACGCCTGCGCGAGGATCGCAGCCTCATCCCGAATTTCGTCGAGGAATGCCTGCGCATCGAAGGCCCGGTCAAGGGCGACTTCCGCCTGGCGAAGAAGCCGACGCAGGTCGGCGGCGTCGACATCCCCGCCGGCGCCTTCCTGTACATCGCCAACAGCGCCGCCAACCGCGATCCGCGCCGGTTCGAAACCCCCGGCGAGTTCCAGGTCGAGCGCGACAACGCGCGCCTGCATGTCGCCTTCGGCCGCGGCCGCCATACCTGCCCCGGCGCGCCGCTGGCGCGCGCCGAAGCGGTCGTCAGCCTCAATCGCATGTTCGACCACACCCGCGACATCCGCATCTCCGAGAAAGTCCACGGTCCGGCCGGTGCGCGCCGCTACGGTTATCTGCCGACGTTCATCCTGCGCGGCCTGACGCATCTCGCGCTGGAATTCGATCCGGTGTCGGGAGGCGCAAAGTGAAAGTCCACGTCGACGCCGGGATCTGCGCCGGCTTCGGCGCCTGCCTCGGTGTCTGTCCGAGCGTGTTCGCGCTGCACGACGACGGTTACGCCATCGTCAAGGTCGGCGAAGTGCCGAAGGAACTCGAAGCTGCGGTGCGCGAGGCGGCCAGCCAATGCCCCTCAGGCGCGATTTCGGTGAGCGAGGATCGTCAGTAGCCGTTTCCCTTTTGTGTCATCGGCTGGCTATTTCCAACTCGAAAAGCGGCACGCGTTGCTTGCTCCCGTGCCGTCAATTCCGCCGGCTGCGAGGCAAGACTGCGGAAGGCGGAATTGCTTCGCTATTCCGCCCTGCATGCTATTGAGCATCGGCTTTGCGCTGATCACTGCGCCGGCCGCGTCCCGACGCTGCTCGGCCGCGCCAGCAAGCGCTCGCGCCACGCCGCGACCGCCGGCGGTGGCGTGATTTCCATCAGCGGCAGGAATTCGAGGAACGGGATGTAGGCGATGTCGGCAAGGCTGTAGTGCTTGCCGACGAGGTAGTCATTCTGGGCAAGCTGCTGTTCGACGATGGCGAGGTGTTTGACGATCGCCTTCTGCGCCGCGTCGATCGCGGCCAGGTCCCAGCGCTCCTTCGGCATGAAGCGCTTGGGGAAGACGATGGTGCCGGTCGGCTGCGCCATCTGCAGATCGCAGAGGCGCAGGTGCATGTCGACGAGTGCGCGCCCCTTGGCATCGGGCGGCGTCAATGCCGGCTGTGGATGCGTGGCTTCAAGGTACTGCATGATCGCCGACGACTCGTAGAGCACGAGGCCGTCTTCTTCCAGCGTCGGCACGCGGCCGTAGGGATTGAGCGCGAGATATTCGGTGCCGCGATGCTGGCGCGCGGCCATGTCGATGAGGACCGCTTCGTGCTGCAGGCCCTTTTCGAGCAGCGTGATCAGCACGCGTCGCGCGTACGTCGAAAACGGGTGGTAATGCAGGCGGATCATCGGCAGCGCTCCTGGTCGTGCGGCGCTGCCGATCATAGCGCGGCTGTGTGCGGCGCCAGCGGCGCGATCCGCACTCAGGCCGCTTTCGGAATCTGCGCGTACAGAAAGACAAGCCAGACGAACAGCGCCGCGATCATGCCGGTCTGCGCCCAGTACGCGGCGGTCGAGCCGCCGTTGATCTGCTTGCGCAGATCGGCCGACAGGTTCACCGCTGAAAGTCCGAGCACCGTCGCCGCAAGCGCGACCAGTGCGATCGGCATCGCGTCGCGGATCATCGCTGCGCCCGCGAACAGGATCGCGTAGGTCAGCGCGCAGAACGAGATGATCATGTCCTGATAGTGATGCGACGGCACGTTCCAGTAGACGAACAGGATCGGCACCTTGAAGCCTGCAAAGTGCGCCGCACACATGCTGGCGAAGTAGACGACGCAGGCAATCAGCGACCCGTGCAGCAGCAGTTCCGCGCTCATGGTTTCTCGAGATGATGTGGGCGTTGACGCAAGCCTAGGCTGCGGCGACGATCGCGAACATGGGCAGAAACGACATCCGGCGGGGCAAATCCGACATCGCCCCCAAGCGTGTCCGAATCGCGGTTCTCGCCTATCCCGGCGCCCAGCGCGCCGCGATCCACGGCTTGATCGATCTGTTTGAAACGGCGTCGCGCCTCGCGGCGGGTGCGAAGCCGCGAACGACGTTTGTTGCGACGGAGTGGGCCGTCGAAGATTGTCGCGGCCGGCGTGGCGACGGGCTCGCGGCAATCATTCTGCCGCCGAGCCTCGACGGTCCGATCAGCACGATGGATGCGGCGCCAATCGCGACGTGGCTGCGCGCCCGGCATCGCGACGGCAGCATCGTCTGCTCAGTCTGCGCCGGCGCGTTCGTGCTCGCGGAAAGCGGACTGCTCGACGGCCGCGCCGCGACCACACATTGGGCGTTGGCGCCAGAATTCGCGGCGCGCTTTCCGGACGTGCGACTGGAAGCGGAGCGCATGCTGATCGACGACGGCGACGTGCTGACCGCCGGCGGCGTCATGGCATGGACCGATCTCGGGCTGCGCTTGATCGAGCGCTGGCTGTCGCCGGCCGTGATGCTGGAAACCGCGCGCATGTTCCTGATCGATCCGGCCGGGCGCGAGCAACGTCACTACGCGCCGTACAGCCCGGCCACCGCGCATGGCGACGCGGCCGTGCGCGCGGCGCAGACATGGCTGGACGCGCAATACGCCAGTGTCGTGTCGATCGCGCAACTGGCTGCCACGGCGGGTGTCGGCGAGCGCACATTGCTGAGGCGATTCAAGGCCGCGACCGGCGAGACGCCGACCGCGTATCTGCAGCGTCTGCGTGTCGGCCGCACGCGGGAGCTGCTGGAGCAGACCGGCGATGCGTTCGAGGATGTCGCGTGGGCGGTCGGTTACGCGGATGCCGGCGCGCTGCGCAAGATCTTCCAGCGCGTCGTCGGCATCACGCCGGGCGAATACCGGCGTCGATTCCGGCCGCGCACCGGAGCCGATGTCGGCGCGACGCAATGAAAGCCGTCGCAGGAGTGCCGCTTCGGCGCGACCGCATCGGGGTCGCGCCGAAGCGGCGCTCCTGCAGAAAAGCGCGAGACCTCAGCGCTTCGGCAGCTCGATTTCCGCGGTCGCGGTCGCCATCGTCGTGCCGAGCTGGTTCTTCATCTTGAACTCGGCCTTGACGATTGCGCGGCCCTGTTCGTCGATCTCCTTGCCGGTGATCGTCGCGTCCATGATCGAGATGTCGCCGCACAGCGCCGGACCGCGGTATGCGCAGTTGGTGTGGATGAGGCTGCCGTACTCCCCGGCCCAGCCGGAGAAGTAGTCGAGGATCCACGCGCCCATCGACGCGCCGTAGCCGTAGGCGCGCGGCATGCCGATGCGGCGTGCCCAGCGCGGGAACAGATGGCCGCGCGACGGGCCGATGTAGGCACCGTCGGTCATTTCCGGATTCTCGAGTTCGAGCACCGGGTCCTGTTCCTTGCCGGCGAAGTCGTCGGTGAAACCGAGCGCCTCCATGTCGAGATCGGTGCGGCGGATCACGCCACACCAGGTCGTGAACAGGTACGCACGCCATTCGGTCGTGAAGCTGGCGATGCTGTGCGGGCCGATCACGCGCGTCGGCAGCTTGTCACCGACCTTGGCGTCATCCCAGTAACGTTTGCCGTGGCCGAGATCGTGCAGGCTCTTGATCCACTCGAACTTGCGATCTTCGAGATCGCGCAGTTCGTCGTCGGTCCATACCGTGTCTTCCTGCGACTCTGTCGAACTGTCCATCTCGCGCGCGAGGTCGGCGCGATAGCGGATCGACGTCGAGCGCTGCGTGGCGATCTTGTCGCCGCGGTCGTTGTAGTAGAAATTGTCGCCACGCTGGAAACAGGTCGGGCCGGCGAACTTGGTTTCCTTGACGACATAGTCGAGCGGAATGCGCTCGTTGGTGATGCGGTCGCCGGCGAAGATGCGCGGACCATGGAACCACCATTCGTCGCCGCCGAACACCAGGTGCGAATTCGGAATCAGGCCGACGCAGGCCGGCGCGGTGCCGTGGCCGTCGTCGCAGGCGACCGGAAACGACAGCGGCGCAACGATGCGGCTGTAGCGACCTTCCGCCGCGAAGCCGTCGTCGTAGTGCAGACGGTTCGGATAGTGCATCGCCTGCACCCAGCGGCGAATATCGTTTCCGGCAATCGGCTCACGCGTGCGGCCCGGCTGGATCGGCTTGCCGAGGAAATTGTCGATATCGGAACAGTCTAGGGTCTTGTCGGTCATGATCTTGTCGGCTGCTGGTGGATATTTCGCCGTGCATCGGGGCCATCCCGCGGGCTCAGCGTGCAATGTGCACCAGTTTAACGTATCAATTCAACACCCATGTTGATTATTAGCGTGGCGGCCGGGCCATTGCCTGCGCGCCAGGACAAGTGCAGCCCACATCCCGCGGGCATGCGGTGCGTATTGAGAGGACACAAAAACGCCCGCGTGAGCGGGCGGTCTTCACCTCGTTTGCGCAGCTCGTCGAATCAGCGCGCTATTGCGGCCCCGACCGGTTGCCCGTCATCCAGCTCGCCGTCGTCGCGCGTCAAACCGTATTTGCGCAATTTTTCGACCAGCGTGGTGCGGCGCGTGTTGAGCAGCTTGGCGGCGTGCGCGACCACGCCATCGGACTGTGCGAGCGCCTGACGGATCAGCGCCAGCTCGATCGCCTCGATGTGATCCTTGAGATTGATTCCATCAGGCGGCAGGCACGCCAGTGAAGCGGCATCGGCAGGTGATGCGGACGGCACGGGCGGTGCAGCAGCTTGCAAGTTGCGCTCGCCCGGCATCGATTCGCCGGCATTGAACTCCCGGCGCATCGTGGGCGTGACCGCCTCGCTGGCTGGCAGGTCGGAGCAGTAGCGGCGCGGTAGCTGGGCAGCATCAACCTGTGTGCCCGGATGCAGCACCGCCAGCCGTTCGATCAGGTTCGACAGCTCGCGCACATTGCCGGGCCAGTGGTAGTGACGCAGCACGTTGATCGCGTCCGGCGCCAGGCGCACCGAACCGTGGCCGGCCTTTGCCTGGCTGCGGATCAGATCGTCGATCAACAGCGGCAGATCTTCGGCGCGCTCGCGCAGCGGTGGCGCCTCGATCGGAAATACATTGAGGCGATAGTAGAGGTCTTCGCGAAAACCGCCCTTGATGATCGCCTCTTCGAGATTGCGATGGGTCGCGGCAATGATGCGCACATCACAGTGCGAGCTGCGATTGGCGCCGACGCGCTCGAAGCTGCGCTCCTGCAGCACGCGCAGGATCTTGACCTGCATCGCCAACGGCATGTCGCCGATCTCGTCGAGGAACAGCGTGCCGCCGTCCGCCATTTCGAAACGGCCGCGACGTGCGGTGATGGCGCCGGTGAACGCGCCCTTCTCGTGGCCGAACAGTTCGCTTTCGAGCAATTCGGACGGAATCGCGCCGCAGTTGACGGCCACGAACGGATGGGCGCGGCGCGGGGAGCGCTCATGGATCGCACGGGCAACGACTTCCTTGCCGGTACCGGATTCGCCTGTCACCAGGACTGTGGTATCGAACCCCGCGACCTGTTCGATCAGCTTGCGAACGCGGCGCATGACTGCCGAGTTGCCGGTCGGTCCACTGCTCGGCAGTGCAGCGACATCGCGTTCCATGTTCAGCAGGCTCGCGCGCTTCAGATGTTCGGAAAGCTGGCCATAGCGCACCGGCATGTCGAGCGACAGGCACGCACTCGGATCCAGTCCGTAGCGCTGCATCAGTGTTTCGTGCTGGGCCTGCAGCACGATCAACGGCGGGTGGCGGCGATCACGGCGCAGCCACGCCACGAAGCGGTCGAGGCTCTCGATCGAGGTATCACCGACGATGATCGCCAGCCAGTCCTGCGGACGGTGATCGGCGAGCGGTACTTCATCGGCGCTGGCGACGAGGCCGGCACGAAAGTCGACAAATTCCAGGATCGCGCGCAGGTTCTCGGCGCGGCTTGCATCAGCTTCGATCACCAGCACGCGACATTCAGGCATTGGTCATTTCCTTCAGTAGCTGGCGCACGATCACGATCACGTCATTCTCGTAGCTGCGCTTGTTGATGAAACCTTCGGCACCAACCTGGGCGACGAATTCGCGATGCGCCGCATCGTCGTAATGCGAGGCAATCACGATCACCGGCGGCGCGTCCTGCGCCTTGATCAGCCGCGTGGCCTGCAGGCCGCCCATGTTGGGCATCGCCAAATCCATGATGATCAGATTCGGTCTCAGTTCTTCGGCGAGCCTGACCGCCTGCTCCCCGTCGTACGCCTCGCCGACGATCTCGACTTCCACGAAACTGGCCAGCAGGTGTCGAGCAAGGATCAGAAAGGGTCGGTTGTCATCGACCAGCAGCGTCCGTACTTTTGTCATTTCCATCTCCCTGAAATTCTCAGCACTGTGCTGCGGTGAGCCTATCCTGCCATTGTCAGAAGACGTCTGGCGGTTTCCCGTGGCAAACGCAGCTTGACCGGTGGAATCCGCATCGCCTCGCGGTACTTTGCGACGGTGCGACGCGCGACCTCGATGCCCTGCCGTGCCAGCAGTGCCGTGATCTCGCCATCGCTGAGCGGCGTGGCGCGGTTCTCGGCATTGATGATGCGGCGGATCATCGCCCGGACCGCCGTGCCGGAACTTTCCTGTCCCCGCCCGGCAATCTGCGATGGGAAGAATGCCTTCAATTCATAGACACCCCACGGCGTCGCCACCCATTTGTTGCTGGTGACCCGACAAACGGTCGACTCGTGCATGCCGATGCTGTCGGCGATCTCGCGCAGCGTCAGCGAAACCATGCCTTCCTCGCCATTTTCGAGGAACGCCTGCTGGCGCTGGAAGATCGCGCGGCCGGTGCGCAGCAGCGTGTCGTGGCGCATCTCCAGGCCGCGCACCAGCCAGCGCGCTTCCTGCAACTGGTCGCGCATCGCACGGTGCGCGGTGCTGCCGAGCATGCGCTCGTAAGTGCTGTTGACGCGCACGCGCGGCAGGCGCTCGGCATTGAGTTCGACGCGCCAGCTGCCGGGTGTGCCGGTGACGATCAGATCCGGCAGCGCCGCTTCGGCGCCAGCCGCCAGCGCGCTCGCCGGTTTCGGGTTCAGGCTCAGGATCAGATCGAGCGCGGCGTGCAGTTGCAGCGCATCGACGTCGAGCGTGGCGCCGAGCGCCGCGTAGTCATGCGCGCCGAGCACATCGAGATGCTCGGCGACCACTGTTTGCGCGAGCGTGCGGCCGGCGGTTTCGGCAGGCGTTGCAGCGATCTGCAGCTGTAGGCATTCGCGCAGATCGCGCGCGGCGAAGCCGGTCGGCTCGACGCCCTGCACCAGCGCCAGCGTCGCCCGCATTTCGGCTTCGTCCGGCGGCGGCTGCAAGGCCGACTGCAACGCGATGCCATCGAGCGGCTGACTCAAATAGCCGTTGTCGTCGACGGCGTCGATGATCGCCGCGCACAGCGCGGCTTCGCGCTCGGTGCGAACCACCAGTTGTAGCTGTTCGAGAGCTGCCAGACGCGCGTCGGTCTGCGGTGCAACGCCGATCCGCGCTTCCCAGGATTCACCATCGGCACCGGCAGACGGCTCACCGCCGCTCCAGCTGTCGCGACTCGACCAGTCGAAGTCCGCTTCGACGCGGCTTTCGGCGCCGGGATCGATGCCGCTGACTTCAACGTCCTGGCGCTCGTCGCTGTCAGCCTGCGCATCGACCTCGATCGCGCTCATGTCATCATCCTCGCCTTCGAGCATGACGTTGGTTTCGAGCGCCTGGCGCAGTTCCTGTTCGAGTTCCAGCGTGGAGAGTTGCAGCAGGCGGATCGACTGCAGCAGCTGCGGGGTCATCGCAATCTGCTGGCTGGCGCGTGGCTGGAGATTCAGCTTGTTCATCGGTGTAGTCCCTGTTGCTTCGTGGCCTACACACTGTTACGAATTTGACGCCACTTCCCTAGCAAAGAATTTCCTACAAGGCGTAGGTGTTTTCCTGACGGGCGCCAATTTTCCGCCATCACGACGGCGACTCTCAGGTCATTGCGTGATCGAGTCCGACGCGAATCGCGTGGCGCATCAGGGCATTGGTGCCGTACAGACCCAGCGACTGCATCAGTCGCGCACGATGCGTTTCGACGGTCTTGACGCTGATCCCCATCAGGGACGCGATTTCCTTGGTTGATTTGCCGCGGCCGATCAGTTCCAGCACCTGACGCTGACGTGGCGTGACGTCAATATGATCTTCGAAGCGCTGATCGGCGCGACGTTCAATGGCCTTGTGCGAGATCGCCGGACTCAGATAGATCTGCTGACGCTCGACGGCGCGCAGCGCCAGGCCCAGCTCCATCGGCTCGGCATCCTTGGCGATGAAGCCGGCCGCGCCCCCCTTGAGCGCGAGGCGCACGTGGTGACCGTCGGTCGGCGCCGACAGGATCAGGACCGCGACTTCCGGGTAATGGCGGCGGATCTGCAACAGCGACTCCAAGCCGGAGATCTGCGGCAGGTTCAGCTCGGTCACGACGACATCGGGACGCAGCCGACCGACCAGTTCCAGCAACTGCGCGCCATCGGCCGCTTCGCCGACGATCTGCGCCGACGCATGGATCTCCAGCAAATGCCGCAGACCAGCACGCACCAGGGTTTGCGGCTCCGCCAGGACCACACGCATCGCCTTCTCCTCCACCATATCGATGCGCCCCATATTACGGAGCGGCCGGCTTCTCTCCGCGTTGAACTGGTGAACGTGCGCCAGCGACAGACCGACGGTGCTGCATGAATACGTGGCGCTCCAGTGCGCAGGCCAGTGCCTCGGGCATCGCAAGGAAGCGCAGCTGCAGTTCACCGTCACGGCAATCGACCACTTCGCCGCGCCATTGCAGCGGCGTCGGCGCGCAGGCATGCAGCTGCACACTGACATCGAGCAGCGTGCCGGCCGCAGGCGCGTCGCCGCTCGTCGCCCAAAACAGACCGGTGCCGCTCAGACGCAGCGGCGTTGCCGGCATGGCCTCACGCGTCGTGCGCAACAACGCGCCAAGCAGCTCGATGACGAGGTCGAATTTGTGGTGCAGCCGCTCGAATTCCGCCGCGCCCGGCGTATCGACCTCGACCATCACGCGCTCGCCGAGCGCAACCAGTGCGGTCAGCATGCGCAGATTCTGCTCTGCCCAGGCAGGAGGCAGCGCGCCCTGTGCCGGCTGCCAGCGCAGCGGCAGCGTGTCGTGATAGCTCAGCACCGGCGCGTCCACGGTCAGCGCCCGTGACCGATCTGATCCCAGGCTTCGGCGAGCGGCCGCAGCAGGTCCGCCACCTCGTCGAGCACGGCGGTGTCATTCATCACATTGGCATGCACGAGGCGACGCAGCACGTAGTCGTAGATCGCGTCGAGATTGCGCGCGATGCCGCCACCAGCCTGCATGTCGAGACAGCCGCGCAGATGCTCGATGATCGCGACGGTACCCGAGATCGCACGCAGCTTGGCCGCGGTCTCGCCGCGCGCCATCGCGCCGCGCGCCGTCGCCAGCCGCGTCAGCGCGCCTTCGAACAGCATGCCGGTCAGGCGCTGCGGCGAGACCTCGTCGACCAGCACACGGTTCGAGGCGCTCTCGTATTGGCGAACGGCGGCATAGGACACGGTTGAACTCCGGGCAACTGCGGGCTTGCGCCCATGCCCTGTTATCGACCGACAGGCGTGCTTCTTGAGCGCATCACAAACGGCGCTCGCGGCTTGCGGCTCCTGCAAGCGAAGTGGCCAGGCAGTGATCCGTGCAGTCTGAAAGCCGTAGCCCGGGTGCAAGCCGGGGCGCCGGCGGCTAGGCCTTGCGCAGCAGCGTGCTCTGCCGCGCGAGTTCGCGGATCGCGTCCCAGTCGCCAGCCGCGACCAGCGATTTCGGCGCCAGCCATGAGCCGCCGATGCAAGCGACATTCCCGAGCGCGAGAAAGTCCGGTGCGGTCGCCGGACTGATGCCACCGGTCGGACAGAAACGCAGCTGTGACAGCGGTCCGCCGATCGCCTTCAGCATCTCGATGCCGCCAGCCGGCACCGCCGGAAAGAATTTCAGTGCATGGAAGCCTTCATCGAGCGCAACCATCGCCTCGGACGGCGAGATCACGCCCGGCAGGAAGCTCCAGCCACCATCACGCGCCGCACGCAGCAAACCCGGCGTCGCGCCGGGGCTGACGCCAAAGCGCGCGCCGGCTTCGCCCGCCGCCTGCAGGTCACGTTCGTTCAAGATCGTCCCGGCGCCGACGATCGCGTCCGGAACAGCCTCGCTGATCGCGCGAATCGCCGCCAGCGCACACGCGCTGCGCAGCGTCACTTCGAGTACGCGCACGCCGCCGGCAACCAGCGCCCGCGCCAAGGGCACGGCGTGTTCGAGTCTTTCAATGACGATCACCGGCATCACCGGATTGCTGCCCATCACGTCATCAAGACTCGCGAATTGGCCGCTCATGCCGTCGCCCCGATCGGCGCGCCCATCGCCGCGCTGAAACTGATCGCGCCCTGCTCGGCACCGGATGCGAAATGCCGCGCGTTCGCGAACAACTCACGGCCGACGCCCCAATCGTTGTGATCGAGCGACGGATGCGCGACCGTGCGCCGCGCCCATTCATCGGCATCGGCCTGCACTTGCAGCGTGCCGGCTTCGGCATCAAGGCGGATCACATCGCCGCTGCGCACGCGCGCCAGCGGACCGTCGCTGAGACATTCCGGCGTGACGTGGATCGCCGCCGGCACCTTGCCCGATGCGCCGGACATGCGGCCGTCCGTCACCAGCGCGACCTGAAAGCCTTCGTCCTGCAGAACGCCAAGCGCTGGCGTCAGCTTGTGCAGTTCCGGCATGCCATTGGCGCGCGGCCCCTGGTAGCGAATCACCGCGACGAAGTCACGATGCAGTTCGCCGCGCTTGAACGCATCAAGCATTTCATCCTGTCCGTCGAAGACGATCGCCGGGGCTTCGACGCGGCGATGTTCGGGTCTGACTGCGGATACCTTGATCACCGCGCGACCGAGATTACCGGTCAGCAGGCGCAAACCACCGTCGGCACTGAACGGCGCCGCATGTCCGCGCAGGACATCGTCGTCGAGACTTCTGGTCGGCGCGTCGCGCCACACCAGCCGCTCGCCATCGAGAAAGGGCTCCTGCGTATAGAGACGCAGCCCGTCACCCGCAACGGTACGCACATCCTCGTGCAGCAAGCCGGCCTCAAGCAGTTCGCGAATCAGCAAGCCCATGCCGCCAGCCGCGTGGAAGTGATTCACGTCGGCGCCGCCGTTCGGATAGATGCGCGCGAGCAGCGGCACGACCGCCGACAGCTGATCGAAATCGCTCCAGTCGATCAGGATGCCGCAGGCGCGTGCAATCGCGACCAGGTGGATCGTGTGATTGGTCGATCCACCGGTCGCGAGCAGGCCGACAATGCCGTTGACGATCGCCCGTTCATCAATCACTTCCGCGATCGGCGTGTAGTGTTCGCCGAAGGTCGTGATCTGCGCCGCGCGGGTTGCCGCCGCCCGTGTCAACGCATCCCGCAGCGGCGTATACGGATTGACGAAAGCCGCGCCCGGCAGATGCAGGCCCATGATCTCCATCAGCATCTGGTTGCTGTTGGCGGTGCCGTAGAACGTGCAGGTGCCGGGGCCGTGATACGACTTCATCTCCGATTCCAGCAGCGCGTCGCGCCCGAGCTTGCCCTGCGCATGCAGCTGCCGGACCTTGGCCTTCTCGGCGTTCGAGATACCGGTGGTCATCGGCCCACCGGGCACGAAGATCGTCGGCAGGTGTCCGAATTGCAGTGCACCAATCAACAGGCCCGGCACGATCTTGTCGCAGATGCCCAGGCACAGCGCCCCGTCAAACACGTTGTGCGACAGCGCCACCGCCGTCGCCATCGCAATCACGTCGCGCGAGAACAGTGACAGTTCCATGCCACTCTGGCCCTGGGTAACGCCGTCACACATCGCCGGCACGCCGACGGCAAACTGCGCGATCGCGCCCGCCTTGCGCGCCGCATCCTTGATCAACGGCGGAAAGTGCTCGAACTGCTGGTGCGCCGACAACATGTCGTTGTACGCCGAGACAATCGCCAGATTCGGCCAGCCACTGCCGCGCAGCGCGGTCTTGTCATCG
>DATCXY010000055.1:0-5408 GCA_036570585.1 Solimonas sp.
ATCTGATGGTCGAGCCGCTCGATGACCTCGCCGCACAGTTCGCCAGGGCCGGTGCGACGTACATCACTTTCCATCCGGAAGCGAGCCGCCACGTCGACCGCAGCCTGCAGGCGATCAAGGCCGCCGGCTGCAAGGCCGGCCTGGTGTTCAATCCGGCGACGCCGCTCGACGTTCTCAAATACGTGATGGACAAGGTCGACATGGTGCTGCTGATGTCGGTCAACCCCGGCTTCGGCGGCCAGAGCTTCATCCCGAGCGCGCTCAACAAGCTCGCCGACGCGCGCGCGCTGATCGACGCGTACGTGGCCAACAACCCGGGTCGCGAGATTCGCCTGGAGATCGACGGTGGCGTGAAGACCGACAACATCGGCGCGATCGCCGCCGCCGGGGCCGACACCTTCGTTGCCGGCAGTGCCATCTTTGGCAGCAAGGATTACGCGGCTACAATCGCGGCAATGAAAAAGGCCGTGAATGGTGATTCGTGATGTTTGATTCGTTGACTGTGCGTTCGTGGCGATGGCGGCGATAGCCGTTGTCTTGAAGCTGCTGCAAATCACGAATCACCTTCACGAGTCACGAACACATGAACTACAACCGCATCGCGCTCACACGCGAGCTTCCCGGCGACCTCGACACGCCGGTCGGCGCCTATCTCAAGCTGGCGCATAAACCCTATTCGTTCCTGCTGGAATCGATGGTCGGCGGCGAGCAGTGGGGCCGCTACTCGTTCATCGGCTTGCCGTCGCGCGAAGTGCTGCGCGTGCGCGGCACCATGCTCACCGTCGAGCGCGACGGCGAAACCATCGAAAGCGCGAACCTCGATGACCCGATGCCGTGGATTCGCGAGTACGCGGCGCGCCATCGGGTGCGGCCGGAGCCGAGCCTGCCGCGTTTCTCCGGCGGCCTGGTCGGCTACTTCGGCTACGACTGCGTGCGCTACTTCGAGCCCAAGCTCGCCAAGACGGTGAAGCACGATCCGCTCGGCGTGCCCGACATCCTGCTGATGCGCGCCGAAGAACTCGTCGTGTTCGACAACCTGCGCGCGACGCTGACGATCGTCACGCATGCGGCGATTGACGATGCAGCCGACATCGCACGCGCCAAAGGCCGGCTCGACGAGATCGAAGCCTTGCTCGCGCGCGCGCTGCCAGCGAATGCCCCGCCAGTCTCCGGCGTCGCCGAGCTGTCGTTCGAATCGAGCTTCGGTGTCGAGCCATACCGCAAGATGGTGCGCCACGTGCAGGACTACATCGCCGCCGGCGACTGCATGCAGGTCGTGCCGTCGCAGCGTTTGTCGGCGCCGTTCAGTGCCGACCCGGTGCAACTCTATCGTGCGATCCGTCGCCTCAATCCGTCGCCGTACCTGTACTGCATGGACCTCGGCGACCACCACGTCGTCGGCGCGTCGCCGGAAGTGCTGGTGCGCGTCGACAACGGCCTGGTCACCGTGCGGCCGATCGCCGGTACGCGCAAGCGCGGCAAGAGCGCCGAAGAAGACGACGCGCTTGCCGCGGAGCTGCTCGCCGATCCGAAAGAGATCGCCGAACACCTGATGCTGATCGACCTCGGCCGCAACGACGTCGGCCGCGTTTCGGACATCGGCAGCGTCAGGCTCACCGAGCAGATGGTGATCGAGCGCTACAGCCACGTCATGCACATCGTCTCCAACGTCACCGGCCGCCTGAAGGAAGGTTTCGACGCGCTGCACGCGTTGGCCGCGACGTTCCCCGCCGGCACCCTGTCCGGCGCGCCGAAAGTCCGCGCGATGGAAATCATCGACGAGGTCGAGCCGGTCAAGCGTGGCATCTACGGCGGCGCCGTCGGCTACCTCGGCTGGGACGGCAACATGGACACCGCCATCGCGATCCGCACCGCCGTCATCAAGGATGGCTACGTGCACGTGCAGGCCGGCGGCGGCGTCGTCGCCGACTCCGATCCGCAAGCCGAGTGGGAAGAAACGATGAACAAGGCCGCAGCAATGCTGCGCGCTGCCGCCTCCGTGACATCGCGCGAATAGCGCTGCTGAGCGGATCGATCTCGCCTTTGCCGTGCGCACCGTACTTTTGTGCGGCTGCGCGCGGTAAACGCGACCGCGGCCCTGCTGACAATGCGGTCCTCGCACCACGTCGTCGATGCGCCGACACCGCGCGGTTTGGGCCTCGGTTCGGAATTCAGTGCGCCGCCCATCTTCGTCATTGCGAGGAGGCGCAAGCCGACGAAGCAATCCAGGCCCGCTGCCCGATCTGGTGCCACTGCCGGATTGCTTCACCGTGATGCGGCTCGCAATGACGAATATTCCGGTTTCGAACTGAGGCACAATCTGGAATTCGGGCGGACTGAAATCGGGGGATTTCAATGCTGCGTACCATCGTTGTCGTTCTGTGCCTGCTGTGCATGACCGCCTGCACATCAATGCAGATCGTCCAGTCTTCGCCGCAGCAAAACCTTGCCGGGCAATTGTCAGCCGGCGACGACGTCTCGCTCGTGACGCGCGACGGCAAGCACTACGACCTGGCCATCACGCACGTCGACGCCAATTCGTTGACCGGGCAAGACGCGCACGGCAAGAAATGGAAGGTGCGGCGCGAGGCGATTGCATCGCTCGAGGTGCGCCGCTTCAGCACCGGCAAGACGGCCGGCCTTAGCGCGGCGATCGTCGCCGGCGTCTATGTCGTCGGTGCTCTGGCGATTGCCATCGCCGACCATTCGATCAGCGAAGGCTTCGAGAAAATGTTCGGTGGTGACTGAGTGCCTGGCGCGCGACTCAGGCTTTCTTCAGGTATTCGGCTTCCAGCATAAAGCTCACACGATCGATCTTGCAGTCGACCGCGTGATCACCGGACACCAGCCGGATGTTCTTGATCTTGGTGCCGCCCTTGAGCGTGATCGAAGAACCTTTCACCTTCAGGTCCTTGATCAGAACGACCGTGTCGCCATTGGCGAGCAGATTGCCGTGCGCATCCTTGACGATCGGCGTGTCGCTCGCGCCGCCCGCCGCAGCGTCCGCTGCCTCTGGCGACCATTCGTGTCCGCAGTCCGCGCAAATGAACAGCGCGCTGTCCGGATAGGTATTTGCCAAGCCGCAGCGCGGGCAGGGGCCGATATCGGGCATCAGTCGGATCCGCATGTTGGTTCGGGCCGGCATTATAGGATTCGCGCCGCCCGGAGCCGCGCTGACGGTCATGCTTCGGTGGCGAGGCACGCGGCTGCGCGCCCGTCGCCACACTCATGGGACAATGCCAGCTCAAACTCGCACGACGCCAACCAAGCACCACCGATGCTGCGACTCACCGAACTCACGCTGCCGATCGAGCATCCTCCGGAAGCCCTCGCGCCCGCCATCCAGCAGCGCCTGCGTCTGCCCGACGGCGCGCTGCTCGGCTTCACGGTATTCAAGCGCAGCTATGACGCGCGCAAGAAATACGCGGACCTGAGTTTCGTCTACACCGTCGACTGCGAGCTGCGCGACGAAGCCGCCGTGCTCGCCAAGTTTGAAAGCGACCGCAACATCAATCCGGCGCCGGACGTTTCGTACCACCCGGTGGCAAGCGCACCGAGCGGTTTCGGCAATCGGCCGATCGTCATCGGCTTCGGCCCCTGCGGCATCTTCGCGGCGCTGACGCTTGCGCAAATGGGTTTCCGGCCGATCGTCCTCGAACGCGGCAAGCCGGTGCGCGAGCGCACCCAGGATACCTGGGGCCTGTGGCGCAAGAGCGTGCTGAACCCGGCGTCGAACGTGCAGTTCGGCGAAGGCGGCGCCGGCCTGTTCAGCGACGGCAAGCTCTACAGTCAGGTCAAGGACCCGAAGTTCCACGGCCGCAAGGTGCTGCACGAATTCGTCAAGGCCGGCGCGCCGGACGAAATCCTCTACGTCAGCAAGCCGCATATCGGCACCTTCCGCCTGACCGGCGTGGTCACACGCATGCGCGAGGAAATCGAAGCGCTCGGCGGTGAAGTGCGCTTCGAACAGCAGGTCACCGACGTGCGCATCGAAGACGGCCGCATCAACGGCGTGACGCTCGCGAGCGGCGAAATACTCGAAGCCGATCACGTCATCCTCGCGCTCGGCCACAGCGCACGTGAAACCTTCCGCATGCTGCACGCGCGCGGCATCTACATGGAAGCCAAGCCGTTCTCGATCGGCTTTCGCATCGAGCATCCGCAGTCGCTAATCGACCGCGCGCGGCTCGGTCGCTTCGCCGGCCATCCGCTGCTCGGCGCCGCCGACTACAAGCTCGTCCACCATGCGAAGAACGGCCGCAGCGTCTACAGCTTCTGCATGTGCCCCGGCGGCACCGTCGTCGCCGCCACGTCGGAAGCCGGCCGCGTCGTCACCAACGGCATGAGCCAGTACTCGCGCAACGAGCGCAACGCCAACGCCGGCATCGTCGTCGGCATCTCGCCGGAAGATTATCCGGGCGGCGTTGACGCCGGCCCGCTCGCCGGCATCGCGCTGCAGGAAGAACTGGAATCGCGCGCCTATGTGCTTGGTGGCAGCAACTATGAAGCACCGGCACAACTGGTCGGTGACTTCATCCGCAACACGCCATCGACCGTGCTCGGCAGCGTCGAGCCCAGCTACAAGCCCGGCGTGAAGCTCGGCGATCTGTCGCCGTCATTGCCGGAATAAGCGATCGAAGCGATCCGCGAAGCGCTGCCGGCGTTCGAAAAACAGATCAAGGGATTCGCGCAACACGATGCGGTACTGACCGGCGTCGAAACGCGCACGTCATCGCC
Source organism: Solimonas sp. (assembly GCA_036570585.1). GTDB lineage: Bacteria > Pseudomonadota > Gammaproteobacteria > Nevskiales > Nevskiaceae > Solimonas. The sequence continues at coordinate 4,738 of DATCXY010000055.1, forward strand.
GCTGCGCATCACGCGCGACGCCAACTACCAGAGCCTCAGCACGCGCGGCCTGTATCCGGCCGGCGAGGGCGCCGGCTATGCGGGCGGCATCATGTCCGCCGGAATCGACGGCATCCGCGTCGCCGAGGCCTTGGCGCTGAGCCTGCTCGCCGATGCCAAGCTCCGCGCCTGAGCCGGCGCATGGCTCACATCATCTGCCCGCTGTGCCGCCTGCCGTTGCAATGCGACGCCAAAACCTGGCACTGCGAAAACCGTCACAGCTTCGACGTCGCGCGCGAGGGCTACGTCAACCTGCTGCCGGTGCAGCACAAGAACAGCCGCGATCCCGGTGACGATCCGAAGATGGTGCAGGCGCGCCGCGACTTCCTGCAGGCCGGACACTACCAGCCGCTGCGCGATGCGGTGCTGCAACTGCTCGCCCCGCTAAACGCGCAAAGCCTGCTCGACATCGGCTGCGGCGAGGGCTGGTACACCGGCGCATTCCCGCAGATCGCAAATGAGGTCATCGGCCTCGACATTGCCCGCCCCGCGATCCGTCTCGCAGCCAAGCGCTATCCGGATATCACCTGGCTGGTCGGCAGCGGCGCGCTGCTGCCCCTTGCAGACAGCTCGATCGACATCGTCAGCAACATGTTCACGCAGCTGCACGTCGCCGAGATGCAGCGCGTGCT
>DATCXY010000056.1:0-2667 GCA_036570585.1 Solimonas sp.
GGGTCGCGGGAATCGGCGCCGTCAGCATCATCAGTGGGTCATCGGCGATCACGTCGAAGCCGACGAAGCGCGCACGTGGTCGCAATCCCAATCGCTTCGCGGCGCGTTCGCTGACCAGTAGCAGCGCGGCCGCACCATCGGTGATCTGCGATGCGTTGCCGGCGGTGACGCCCCATTGGATCTCCGGAAAGCGCGCGCACATCTCGTCGCTGCGAAATGCCAGCTTCAGTTGTGCGAGTGCTTCGTGCGTGGTGCCGGGGCGGATCGTTTCGTCTTCGCGGAATTCTCCGGTGCCGGTCGGCACCGGCACGATCTCGGCGGCGAAGTCGCCCGCCGCACGTGTTGCCGCGGCGCGCCGATGGGATTCGACCGACAGTGCATCCATCTCGTCGCGGCTGACGCCCCAGCGCTGCGCGATCAACTCGGCAGCGACGCCTTGCGAGACGAAGCCCGGTGTGTAGCGGGCCTGCAGGGTCGGACCGAACGCGTCCTGGCCGATGCGCGCAGAGCCCATCGGAATCCGGCTCATCGATTCGACACCGGCGGCGATGACGATGTCGTACGCGCCGGCCGCGATCCCTTGCGCCGCGAAGTGCACGGCCTGCTGGCTGGAACCACACTTGCGCTCGACGGTCGTCGACGGCACGTGAATCGGATAGCCGGCGGCGAGCGCCGCCATGCGGCCGGGCGTGTTCGATTGTTCGCCGACCTGGCTGACGCAACCGACGATGATGTCGTCGACTTCGCCCGGATCAAAGCGGTTGCGCGTCACCAGCGTGCGAAGCAGATGCGCGAGGATTTCGACGGGGTGCAGATCGGCGAGTGCGCCACCGGCGCGGCCACGTGCCATCGGAGTGCGGATCGCATCGACGATATAGGGTGTTTGCATCATTCAGGGTCTGGAATCGAGGAAGGGAATGTCATGGTTGCCGCAGCGAGCGCGCGATCAGCAGCTTCATGATTTCGCTGGTGCCGCCGTAGATGCGGTAGGCCCGCGCGTCCTTGTACATCTCGGCGATCGGGTACTCGAGCATGTAGCCGTAGCCGCCATGCAGTTGCAGGCACTCATCGATGACGCGGCCCTGCGCTTCGGTCACGGCGAGCTTGGCCATCGACGCGGTCGCCGCATCGAGCGTGCCGGCGAGCAGTTGCTCGGTGCAGTAGTAGAGGAAGGTTTTCGCGAGCACAGCCTGCGTCTTCAGCTCCGCGAGCACGAACTGCGTGTTCTGCATCTCGAACAAGGCTTTGCCGAACACGCGCCGTTCGTGCGTGTAGCGGACCGTCATCTCGAGCGCGGCTTCCATCATCGCCATCGCCTGCCACGCGATCACCATGCGTTCCTGCGGCAGCTTGTCCATCAGCATCGCGAAGCCGCGACCTTCGATGCCGCCGAGCAGGTTCTCGGCCGGCACCGCGACGTCATGAAAAAACAGTTCCGTGGTGTCGCGTCCTTCCTGGCCGAGCTTGTGCAGCAGACGACCGCGCTCGAAGCCCTGCACCTGTTCGGTGTCGACCACGAATAGCGAAATTCCCTTCGCACCTGCGCTGGCGTCGGTTTTTGCCGCGACCAGAATGATCGACGCCTGCAGGCCGTTCGATATGAAGGTTTTCTGGCCGTTGATCAGATAGCGGTCGCCATCGCGGCGTGCGGTCGTGCGCATGCCTTGAAGATCGGAACCCGCGGCCGGTTCGGTCATCGCCACCGCCAGGATCGTTTCGCCGCTGACGGCCTTCGGCAGCCATTGCCGCTTTTGCGCTTCGCTGCCGTATTGCACGAGATAAGGTGCAATCACGGCGTTGTGCAGCGGAATCGCAAAGTTGAGTGCGTGCTTGAAGCCGAGCTGTTCCATGACGATGACGTCGTAGCGGAAGTCGACACCCGCGCCGCCATATTCGGTCGGAACCGACGTGCCGAGCAGGCCGGCGTCGCCGGCCTGGCGCCACAGCTGCGCCGGCACGGCGCCGGCCGTGCGCCAGCTTGCGGTCTCCGTCGGCGTGGCGTGCGTATCGAGAAAGCGCGCGACGCTGTGCTCGAAGATGTTGAGCTCGTCGAGCTCCATGAAGGCCGGCTTGCGGATCGACAGGACGGACATGCGCTGTCTCCGTCAGTTGCCGACAAACGTGGGCTTGCGCTTGTCGCGCAGCGCGTCCATCGCTTCGCGATGATCGTGCGTCGCGTTCGACAAGGCCTCGTACGCGATCGATGCGTCCATGATCGAATGCGCGAGCTGCTTGAGGCCGATGTTGATCGACGCCTTGGTCCACTGCACCGCGCGCGCCGGCATGCCCGCGACCTTCTCCGCGTAAGCCTGCACGCGCGCGTCCAGCTCGGCGGCCGGGACGGCATGATTGATCAGGCCCAGTCGCTCGGCCTCCGGGGCGAGCAGCGGATCGCCGGTGAACAGATATTCCTTGGCGCGGTTGTAGCCGATCAGCTGCGGCCAGATCACCGCGCCGCCATCGCCGGCGACGAAGCCGATCGGCACGTGTGGGTCGGCGATGCGGACGTGATCGGCGGCAAACGTCACATCGCAGAACAACGCGAGCGTCGCGCCAAGCCCCATCGCATGGCCATTGATCTTGGCAATTACCGGCTTGCTGCAGTCGAGCATCGAGAAGATCAGCCGCTTCGAGTACGGCATCGTGTCGAGGAAGCGTGCCGGCTGG
>DATCXY010000057.1:0-5126 GCA_036570585.1 Solimonas sp.
CGAAGCTGAACCTGCCGACGTCCAGTGGTGCGTTCGACGGCTTCGTTGCAAGCGACGTCGCCGATTTGTCGGCGCGGCCGGCATTCGCACTCGGGGGCGCTTGCGGCGCTGCGCCGCTTGCTGCCGCGACTTCAAGCGTCACGGCCGGCAATATGATCTCGCGCTGTACGCCGGCCTTGCTGTCCCACCACGGCACGCGCAATTCCGGCAACTGGTAGCGGCCGGGCCGACTCGCGATCAGCGCGATGTCCTGATCGCGCGTGCCGACGATGCCGCCTGCCTCAACGCTGTTATCGAGTTTGGCCTGATCGGGATACGCCTTGACCCCGTCGGGCAGGCGCAGCTTGCTACCGAGATCCGGCAACTGCGTACCGCTCAGTCCTGCCGCGCGCAGATGCAGATGCAGCGTCAGCGGATCGCCAGCGTGCAGTGTCGCCGGATCGGCGCTCAGTGAATGTTCGAGTGTCAGGCTGCGCGCTGGCAGCCAATCGCTGCCTTTCGCGGCTGCAGGCCGTGGCCGTACCTCGAGTTCGATCGGCTTGCCATGCAAGCGGATCGGTCGGGTGCTGCCGAGCATGCCGGAGAAGAACGGATTGTTGCCGAACGGTCCGCCGCCGCCGTTGTCGGTGACTTCGGCATCGAGGGTCGGACCGTCGAGCGTGACTGTGCCGCTGTGCTGCGGCTGCAGCAGATACTGACGCTCGACGACGTTGAAGGCATGACCGTCGCGTGTCTCCTGGCTTTGCTGGTCTTGTCCGATCTGCTGGACGAGCACATCGGTATTGCCGCCGAAATCGAGACTGGCCTGACGCAGCGGCAAATCGGTATGCAGGCGCACGGTCAGCAGCAGCGCCGATTGAACATAAGGCTGCGACTCATCGAGTGTAGTCGTGAAGAACACGTGCGGCGAGTTCGTGCCATTGGCCTGCGCCTGCGATCCGCCGCCGGCAGTCACCACGATCTGTAGCGCTCGGGTCTGTTCGCCGCCCCAGCTGATTGGTGGAATCGTCAGCGTGCCACTGCGCTTCGGCGAGAGCGTCACGCGCACGCTTTTATGTCGCGAGATGCTGCCGTTGATGATCTGGATGCTGGAACCGCTGCTGCGGCCGAGCACGTCGAAATCTTTCTTGAGTGGGCTCAGATCTGGCTCGGCACCACCGCTGCCATCGCGCTCCAGATTGAGCTGCACGGACTCGCCGGGCTGCATCTGCTCACGATCCAATTGCGCCGTCACGGCGGCTTGCGCGCACAGGCTCCACAGCAGCAGTGCGGCAAATGTCGAATTGCGCAGGCGGTTCTTCACTGTTGCTGATCCTGCTGTTGGCGCATCAAGTGCTCGATCATGAATTTGCGTCGCAACAGACCGCCCGGATCGTCAGGGATCTGTCGCAGCCATTGTTCCTCGGCGAGTTGCTGTTCGCTCTTGGGTTCGTCTGTTTTTGCGTCGATCGCCTGCATCGGCTTGTCGGTGCCGGATTGTCGCGACTTTGCCGCAGCGTTCGCGGCCTCTTGCGCGTCTTGCTCCGCTCGGGTCTTGTCGTCGGCTTGCCGAGCTTGCGGTTTGCTCGGGGCCTGTTGCTGGGGCGAGGCTGGCTTGGTGTTCTGCTCCGTATTCTGTGCACCGTTCTGTGTCTGAGTTTGCGGCGTGCCGTTCTGTGGTTGGTCTGATGTATTTTTCTGCGCCGATGATTTCTGATCGCTCTGCTTCTGGCCGTTCGATGACGGCTGCTGCTGATCCTGAGCTTGTGAGTCTTTCGGGTCCTGCCGCTTGTTCTGCTGTTCTGACTGCGCTGAGTTTTTCTGTTGTTGTTGCTTGAGCATCTTTTCGACGAGGTCGCGATTCCTTTTGGCGTCGGTGTTATCCGGAGCCAGGGCAAGCGCCGCGTCATACGCCTTGAGCGCACCGCTCAGATCGCCGCTGTGCGCGAGTGCATTGCCGCGGTTGTACTGTGACTCGCTGTCGTCGAACGCCGCGAAGCCCTGCGCCGCAGCCTGGTAGTCGCCGGCCACCATTTCTGCATAAGCCTTGCGGCGCGGATCGCGATAGGTGTGGGCGGCATCGGCCGCCTTGCCATCGTGCAGCAGCTGTTCGCCACGCTGATCGGCGGTGCGCCAGAGTGCGTCCCATCGCTCACCAGCCAGTGCGCTGCTCGTGAATACGATCGCCAGCGCGGCGACGATCGAGGGGAGCGCGTCGCGGACGTTCATAGCCAGCCTCGCCGCGACAGCAGCGGCGCAAGGATGAGCAACAACGGCAACAGCCAGATGCCGCCATCGCGCCAGTGTTCGACCTGTATATCCTGATTCTTCGTGGCGCCGCTGAGGCGCTCTTGCGGTGAACGCAGGTGTGCCATCAGTTGCGGCAGTGCGCCGAGTTGGACGTATTCACCGCCGCCGGCTCTGGCCAGCTGCTGCAGCCGGTCGGGGTCGAGGCGTGCAAGTACCGGCTGGCCACTCGCGTCCTGTTCAAAGCCGCCCGCGTCGTGACTGACTGGCGCACCTTCACGCGTGCCGATGCCAACGACATCGACTTGCGCACCGCTCGCGCGCAATTTGGCGGCGGCGGCGAATGCGGTGGACGGGTCGTTGAAGCCATCGGTCAGCACCATTACATGCGGCGTGCGCGCATGCGCGGTGCCGAGCAGCTTGCCGGCCTGCGCCAGCGCTGGCGCGAGCTGGTCGCCCGGTGTCGGCATGATGTCCGGCGCCAGCGGCGGTAGCAGCGTGCGCACGGTCGCAACGTCATCGGTCAGCGGCGTGACGGTGTAGGCCTCGTCGCTGAATGCGATCAGTGCGACGCGCGCGCCATGTGCCGCGCCGAGCAGATCATCAAGCGCGTAGCGCGCGCGCGTGACGCGGTCGGGCGACAGATCACGCGCCGCCATCGACGGCGAAAGATCGAGTACCAGTACCCAGGCATCGCTGCCGCGATAGGCGGCGGTCTGGTCGCGCTGCCAGCTGGGGCCGGCGAGTGCCAGCAGTGCGACGGACCAGGCCAGTGCCAACCAAGGCCACGGTGCGCTGCGGCGTACGGCAATGCCGGTCTCAAGCCGCAGACTGGCGAGCAACTCGGCGTCGATGATGCCGGCCCAGCTGCCGGTGTTACGGCGGCGCCAGCCGAGCCAGACGCACAGCGCCCAAGCCGGTATCAGCGCCAGTAGCCACCACGGTCGCAGGAAGTGAAACGCATGCACGGCGCTCATCAAGCTGGTCATGCGCGGCCCCGCATGACGACGAGCGGCACACTCAGCAGCAGCGCCAATGCCAACGGCCAGGCAAACCATTCGCTGCTTGGTCGGTACCACTGATCGCGTCCAGCCGCAGGTTCAAGCTGGTCGATGTGCGCGTAGATCTTGCGCAGATCGCCGGCATCGCCGGCGCGGAAGTATTCGCCGCCGGTCGTTGCAGCGATTTGCTTCAGCGTGTCTTCGTCGAGATCAGTATTGCCGCTGCTGCCGAAGAAACCATCTTCGACTGGTGCGCCAACGCCGATCGTGTACACCCGCAGCTTCGAGTCGGCGGCGAGTTTCGCGGCATTCAGCGGTGGCATCGCACCGGCCGTGTTCTGGCCGTCGGTCAGCAGGATCAGCACGGTGTCAGCGGCATGCTGTGCGTGCGCCGGATCGGTACGCAGCCGCTTGATCGCCAGGCCGATCGCATCGCCGATCGCGGTCTGTTTGCCGGCGATGCCGACCACCGCTTCGTTGAGAAATTGATCGACGGTTGTCAGGTCTGCTGTCAGCGGTGCCTGCAGATACGGCTGCGTGCCGAACAGGATCAGGCCGACTTGATCGCCGTGGCGACGGCGAATGAAATCACCGGCGATGTTCTGCACGACCTGCAGGCGGCTGTAGCCACCGGCCATGTCCTGCGCCGCCATCGAACCCGAAACATCGACCGCCAGCAGCAGTCGTCGTCCGGTGGTCGGCACCGGCTCGGGGGCGCCCAGCCATTGCGGACGCATGGCGGCCGCGACCAGCGCGAGCCAGACCAACACGAACAGCACCAGTCGCCAGCGCGGTATGGCATTCGCACTGAGTGTGCCCTGTGCTGCCACCGTCGCAGCGAACGGGACGAACAGTGCCGCGCCGTCCGGACGTACCGGCGGCAACCAGCGCGCGAGTAGCCACGGCAAGGGCAGGCAGAGTGCCATCCAGGGCCAGGCGACGTGCATCATTTCGGCCGGCTCCGAATGAAGTCGCGCGCGGCATCGAGCCATTGCGCGCGCAGGCCATTGCCGGCTTGGCCACCGTAGGCTGCACGCAATAGTGCGTGGCCGGATTCACCGGCGAATGCGTGACCACCATGCGCGGCGACGAATGCGAGCCAGGCTTCGCCGCTGAGTCGCGCGACGGCATTGCGACCAAATGTCAGCAGTGCGTAGCGACGCAACAAATTCTCCAGCCCGCGCGCGAGCGCCGCATCATCGCCGGCGTTGTCTGCAAGTCGTCGCAGTTCGCGCAAGGCACTGCGCCGGTGGCGCTGCGTCGGCCGCAGCCAGAAGATCGCGAACGCCGTGATGGCGACGATCAGCAGTGCCGCTAGCAGCCACCAGCCCGGCGCCAATGGCCACCATCCCGGCGGAGGCAAGGCGTGTGCCGGAGCGAGTTGGCTGAGCCAGCCTGCGCTGGCGGGTGCTGACGTCATGCGGCGCTCCGCAGCAGCGGTGGCAGCGCAGTTGATACTGCATCGGCGGTGCTCAGTTGGGTGAGCGGCAGGTTCAGGCGCCGCGCCATTGCGTCGAGATGTCGTGCGCGCTCCTGCCAGGCTGTGTGCCAGGCCTTGCGGCTGCGTTCGCCGTCGAGCCACCACAGGCGGCCGGGCAGACCAAGGCGATATTGGCCGCGCGGCAAACCGCTGGCTTCGAGCGGATCGGTGAGCCACAGCAGGCGACAGTCGCTGCGCGCTGCGATCGTCGCGAGTTGCAATTCACAGCGCTCATCAAAATTGCTGAAATCACTGAGCAGCAGCGTCATGCTGCCGGGCCGGACCAGCGGTTGCAAGGTCTGCAATGCGGCATTCATGCCATCGATCGCAGCGGCGCCCGGTGCGCGTGGCTGGCGCTCGACCAGCGCTTCGAGCAGTGGCAGCACGCCGGCCTGCCGCGCGCGCGGCGGCAGGATCAG
>DATCXY010000058.1:0-11852 GCA_036570585.1 Solimonas sp.
CTGACGCTGGCGCGGATGAACATCGACAGCCATCTCGACAAGCTTCGCGCCGAAGGCGTGCTGGAAGCCGCGACGTAAATTCGCGGCGAGCCATGCCGGGCAGATGGAGCCCGTAGCCCGGTGAAATCCGGGACACCGATCAACTATTTCAACAGCGCCATCCGCAACTCGGTCTTGCCCTTGTTGATGTGCTCGATCTTGACCGGGATGTATTCGCGGCTTGGCGCAAGCCAGTAGCGATACGACTTCTTCGGATTGTCGATGCGCTCGACCAGCACCGTGTCGAAAGTGCCGGCCGGCGTCTGTACCGATTCGCGACGCTGGATGCGGAAGCGGTAAGTCCGCAACTTGTTCTCGTCGAGGAACGCGAAGTCGCGCTCCTGCCCCAGCTTGCCGACGTTGTGCGCAGTCCAGAGACGCACCGCCTCCTGGATCGAAAAACGGTCATAGACCGGGTCCGGCACCCGGATCTCGGTGATATCGCCGCCCTGAATCATCTTCACGCGCTGCGTCTTCGGATCGAAGTCGAGCGTGAAGTTATCGTCGCTGCGGCGATCGTTGCTGTACTTGAAATGGCTCGGGTAGACCTGGTTGTCGCGCACGCAGAAACGGCTGAATTCGACCGGCGAACCGTAAGTCCAGCGTACCAGTGCGATCGGCCTGGTCTCCGACAGATATTCGAAGCAGTCGCCGCCGACCGGCTTCAGCGAGATCGTGCCGTCACCGAGGGAGACACTGCCCCACTCCACGCTGTAGCGATCCGAACGTGCCTCCCAGAAATTGGCGTCCAGCTTCGCCAGCCCCCCTCCGTCTGCCGGCAGCTGTGCCGCTGCATTCGACGCCGCATTGCTTGCGGCGCCACTGGCACCCGTCGCCTGCGCCCATGCCGTGCTTCCCAGCATCACCGCCAGCACCAAGCTGACCGATGCCACGGCCTTGTCCCACTGCCTCATCGAAAATTCTCCTCGAGTGCTGCAAGTCCCAACGGTGCGGCAAGGATTCGTCCCCCCAACCGGATCTGCGGCCCGGTCAGTACCAACTCGCCGCGAGCCATCCAGGCCACCGCCTGCGGATAGATCTTCAGTTCGATCTCGTCCATCACACGGGCCGCGAGTGTCTGAGAATCATCGTCAGCGTACACGCTTAATTCGCCCTGAATGATCAGTGGCCCGCCGTCGAGTTCTTCGGTGACGAAGTGCACTGTTGCGCCATGGCTCGCGTCACCGGCCGCAAGCACAGCCTCATGTGTACGCAGCCCCGGATGGCGCGGCAGCAGCGACGGATGGATATTGAGCAGGCGGCCGGCAAACGCGGTGATGAACGTCGGCGTCAGGATGCGCATGAAACCCGCCAGCACCACAAAATCCGGTTGATGCACCGCCAGCCGCGCCAGCATTGCCGCGTCGAAGTCCGCGCGGCTCGCGTAGTCGCGGTGCGACAGCACCTCCGTGGCAATGCCCGCGCGCTGTGCACGCCGCACACCACCCGCCTCGGCACGATTGCTCAGCACACAGACAATCCGCCCATCGATTCGCCCATCGGCGCAGGCATCGATCAAGGCCTGCAGATTGCGGCCTTCCCCGGAAATCAGCACCGCAATGCGTGCGCTCATGCGAACAAACCCAAAACGGCGGCGGTGAATTGTCGTAGGGGCGTCGCGAGCGAAGGCAGTTCGCATGAGGACGGAGCGCAGCAAGCGCAGCGTACTTCAGTACGTGAGCATTGCGAGCACCGCCCGCATGCGAAATGCCGAGCGCAGCAGCCCATGCGGCAATTCACGCGAAACGAACGTCCTGCTTGCCCTTCACGATCTCCCCCATCAGAAACGGCTTGGCGCCGGACTGCTTGAGGCTCGCCATCGCCGCATCGGCTTGCAGGCGCGGCACGATCAGCACGAAACCGACGCCGCAGTTGAACACGCGCCACATCTCGTCCTGCTCGACGCCACCCTTTTCCTGCAACCAATCGAAGATCGCCGGCCGCTTCCAGCCCTGCGTATCGACGACGGCGGCGATGCCCTTGGCGAATGCGCGCGGCAGATTCCGGTGATGCCGCCGCCGGTGATATGCGACATGCCACGCACCTTGATGCCGGCGTCCAGCAACTTGAGCACCGGCTTGGCGTAGATCGTGGTCGGCGCCATCAGCGCATCGGCGAGCGTGCCCTTGCCGAACGGCATCTTCAGATCGGCCTTGGCGACTTCTAGGATCTTGCGCACCAGCGAGTAACCGTTCGAATGCGGGCCCGACGACGGCAGGCCGATCAGCACGTCGCCGACCTTGATCTTGCTGCCGTCGATGATCTTCGATTTCTCGGCGACCGCCACGCAAAAACCGGCGAGGTCGAAATCACCCGGCTGATACATGCCCGGCATTTCCGCGGTCTCGCCGCCCACCAGCGCGCAGCCGGCGAGCTTGCAGCCTTGTGCGATGCCCTTGACGACCTTGGCCGCGACTTTCGGATCGAGCTTGCCGGTCGCGTAGTAATCGAGGAAGAACAGCGGCTCGGCGCCGGACACCAGCACATCATTGACGCACATGCCGACCAGATCCTGGCCGAGTCCCTGCACGCGGCCGGTATCGATGCCGAGTCGCAGCTTGGTGCCGACACCGTCGGTGCCCGACACCAGCACCGGCTTCTTGTATTTCTTCGGCAACCCGACCAGTGCGCCGAAACCGCCGACGCCGGCCAGCACTTCCGGACGACGCGTGGACTTGACGATCTTCTTGATGTCATCGACCAGCGCGTCGCCCGCATCGATATCGACGCCGGCATCGCGATAGCTCAGCCCGGTGCTCTTCTTCATTGGTCTGCCTTGGATGTTCAAAATCGGGAGAAAGTCGGCACAAAAACGGTCGCCGACGAAACTGTCTGTCATTTTAGCGGGACGCACCTGATAATTTGTCCATGCGCCTCCTGATTGCCAGCTTTTTTACCTTCTTTGTCCTGTCCGCCCTGCCGGCAGCAGCGCAAACCAGTCCGACCGCGAACGCCTACGAAGGTCGCGCGCCGGTCAGCGACCAGAGCACTGCGGCACGCGATGGCGGCCTGCGGCAGGCGCTCGCGCAGGTGATCGAACGGGTCAGCGGCCCCGGCAGCAGCGCCAATGCCGGCGCGGTGCTCGTCCGCGCGCCGCAACTGGTGCAGCGCTACGGCTTTGACCAGGACGATGGCGGTGCGCTGCAATTGGTCGCCAGCTTCGACAGGAACGCCGTTGACAGCCAGCTACGCGCCGCCGGCCTGCCGGTCTGGGGCGTCAGCTCTGCACCCGCGCAGAACGCCGATCTGGTGGTCTCGGGCCTGCGCAGCAGCGCCGATTACGCGCGCGCACTGAGCGCCCTGCGCGCCGTGCCCGGCGTTCGCAAGATTGTGGTGCTGGGCGCCGAGGCCGATCAGCTCTCGCTCAGCGTCGATACCGAAGGCGGTGCCGCGCGGCTGGTTTCGGCGATCGGCAATGGCCCGCAGTTCGTGCGCGATCTGCATGCCGCGCCCGGAGTGCTGGTGCTGCGGCTCGTCCGATGAATCCAGACGCCGACTTCGACCCATCGTTCCGTCAGCATTGGCCCTGGTATGCAGGTGCGCTGGCAGCGCTGATCCTGCTGTGGTTGCTGACGCCGATCCTCGCGCCATTCGTGATCGGTGCCGGCATCGCCTATCTCGGTGACCCGACCGCCGACCGACTGGAACGGCTGGGCCTGTCACGCACCGCATCGGTCGCGATCGTGTTCAGCGGCATTGTCGTCGCCATCCTGCTGTTGCTGATCCTGCTCGCGCCGATGCTCTACGCGCAGAGCATCGCGCTGATCCACAACATCCCGGCGTGGATCAACTGGATCCTCGATACCGGCCTGCCGAAGCTCGGCATCAGCGTGCCGCAAGGCACCCACCTCGATGCCGATGGCCTGCAACAGATTGTCAGCGAGCACTGGTCACAGGCCGGCGGCGTCGTCAAATCGCTGTGGCTGCATGTTTCCGAGTCCGGCAAGGCGTTCGCGACGATGGCGGCGAACCTGCTGATGATCCCGATCGTCAGCTTCTACCTGATGCGCGACTGGGATCGCCTCGTCGCGTGGATCGCCACCCTGATTCCACCGCGCGTGCTGCCGCGCACACGGCGCTTCGCGCTGGAAGCCGACGAAGTACTCGGCTCATTCATCCGCGGTCAGCTGCTGGTGATGGCGGCACTTGCGACGATCTATTCGGTCGGCCTCACGCTGACCGGCCTCAAGCTCGGCCTGATCATCGGCGTGATCGCCGGTTTGCTCAGCTTCGTGCCATACCTGGGCTTCGTCGTCGGCTTCGGCGCGGCGCTGATCGCGATGCTGGTGCAGACGCATGAATGGCTGCCGCTGCTGTGGATCTGCCTCGTCTTCGGCATCGGTCAGGTGCTCGAAAGCGCGGTGCTGACGCCGATTCTGGTCGGCGACAAAATCGGCATGCATCCGGTCGCGGTGATCTTCGCGGTGATGGCGGGCGGCCAGTTGTTCGGCTTCATCGGCGTGCTGGTCGCGCTGCCGGTTTCGGCGGTGCTCGCAGTGGCGTTGCGCAATGCCAAGACGCAGTGGTTGCGCAGCCCTCTGTATCACGGCGGCGCGGTGCCGATCGTGCCCGAAGCGGAAGCTGCACCGGAGCCGGCACCAGCGCCGACCGACGACGCATGAAAGGCACGCAACTCGCGCTCGCCGTGCAACTGCGAGACACCGCGAGCTTCGCCAACTACTGGCCCGGCCACAACGCGGACGTCGTCGCCGCGCTGCGCGAATTGCAGCATCCGACACTGCTCTATGGCCCGACGCAAAGTGGGCGTACGCATTTGCTGCAGGCCGTCTGCCGGGAGCGGAGCGGCGGCTATCTGCCGCTGCGCGAAGTTCTCGCCTATGGCCCCGAGGCATTGCAGGGTTTCGAGCAGCAGCCGCTGCTGGTGCTCGATGACATCGACGCCGTTGCGGATCAGCGCGACTGGGCCCTTGCGCTGCTGCGACTGATCGATCGTCGCCGCGCTGACGGCTACTCGTTCCTGCTGTCGGCCAGCGCGCCGCCCGAACATCTGCCCGTCGCACTGCCGGACCTGCGCACGCGCCTTGCCGCCTGCGTGGTGCTGGGCCTGTTGCCGCTCGACGATGACGAGCGCGCGGCACTGCTCAAGAGTCGCGCGCACGCGCGAGGCCTGACACTGCCCGACGAGGTCACGCGCTGGCTGCTGAAGACGCAATCACGCACGCCCGGCGCGCTGGTCGACGCGCTCGACACGCTCGACCGCCATTCGCTGCGCGAGCAGCGCCGGCTGACATTGCCGTTCGTGCAATCGGTGCTCAGCGCCGCGCGCTGAGCTGGTTGGACACCGGACACGCCGAGGCGTACCGTGCCGCCGCCTTCGTACCGGAACGCCGATGGACCGTCGCCGTCTTGCCGTCTGCCTGAGTGGCGCCGCCGCTTTCGTACCGCTGTACGCGCCGCAATCGCTGCTGCCCCTGTTGCGCGAATTTGTCGGCAATAGTCCGGCGATGGCCGGTGCCGTGGTTTCCGCGGGCACGGCTGGCGTCGCGATCGCCGCGCCGCTGGTAGGCCGTCTGGCAGATCGTCTCGGTCGTCGTCATGTGATCGTGCTCGCGGCGTTTCTCGCGGCGATTCCCAGCCTGCTGTCGGCACTGGCGCCGACGCCGCATCTGCTGGTGGCCGCGCGCCTGCTGGAAGGTCTTGCACTGCCCGGCATCTTCGCCGTCACGGTCGCCTACACCGCCGATCAATGGCCGCTGCATGAAGCGCGCCGGGTCACGGCGCTGTACATCGCCGGCACGATTGGCGGCGGTTTCTGCGGACGCCTGCTGTCCGGCATGGTCGCCGAGTTTTTCGGCTGGCGCTGGGCGTTTGTGGCGCTGGCCTTGCTGCAGTTGCTGCTCGCGATCGTCATTCGTGCGTGGCTGACGGCGGACAAGCCGCAGCCGCGCAGCGCCGATGCACCGCGTACCCGCATCATCGACCTGCTTGCCAATCCGGCATTGCGCGCGGTCTATATCGCCGGCTTTTCGCTGCTGTTCGCGCTGGTCGCCGGGTTCACTTATGTCTCGCTGCGGCTCGGTGAAGCGCCGTTCAATTTCGGACCGGGTGCGTTGTCGGCGATCTTCGTCGTCTATCTCGCCAGCATCTTCACGACACCGTTTTCCGGCCGTCTGCTCAACCGCTACGGCCACTCGCGTGTACTCGCCGTCGCCTGGGGCACAGCGATCGTCGGGCTGCTGATCACGATCCCGGCATCGCTGCCGGCGGTGATCGTCGGCCTGATCCTGTTTTCGGGCGGCCTGTTCTTTGCGCAAACCGCGGCAACGACCTTCGTTGGCGAAGCAATGCCACGCGCGCGCGGCGCGGCAGTCGGTCTGTACGTGACCAGTTACTACATCGGCGGCAGTGTCGGCGGCATCCTGCCGGCGCCGCTGTGGTCACACTTCGGCTGGCCAGGTGTGGTTGCGCTGATCGCGCTGGCCGGCGTGATCTCGGTGACACTGGGACAACACGGCTTTCGCCATCATGCCGCCACGCTGCGGCAGCACGCAGCGCGCCAGGCGGCGATCGCCCGGAGCGAACTGGACCAAGGGTGAAGTTGTCTTTTCCTGCTCGTTCTGCACGCATACGCGTGCGAACACGGTGCGCGGTGGATTCGCACGTTCCCCCCACCGGTTCATGCCGAGTGCCGCCGCAGGCGGTGTCGAAGCACGCCAAAACCCCCTCGATACAATCGCTGCGCGATCACTCGGGGCGAACGGTCCATTAACGCGAACTCACACGCTCCCCCACCCGTTCATGCCGAGTGCCGCCGCAGGCGGTGTATCGAGGCACGCTAAAAACCCTCGATACGGCCACTGCGCGATCACTCAGGGCGAACGGTTCATTAACGCGAACTCACACCCTCCCCAACCCTTCATGCCGAGTGCCGCCGCAGGCGGTGTATCGAGGCACGCTAAAAACCCTCGATACGACCACTGCGCGATCACTCGGGGCGAATGGTTCATTAACGCAAACTCGCACGTTCCCCCACCCGTTCATGCCGAGTGCCGCCGCAGGCGGTGTCGAGGCACGCTAAAAACCCTCGATACGGCCACTGCGCGATCACTCGGGGCGAACGGCTCATTAACGCGAACTCGCACGTTCCCCCACCCGTTCGTGCCGAGTGCCGCCGCAGGCGGTGTATCGAGGCACGCTAGAACCCCCGATGCACGGGGCCTTCGGCCCCACACTGGGGATGATCGGGGACAAGCAGAAATCGATTACCGGCTCGTGTCGTCGCTTGGCGCAGCGTCCTCGTCCGCGCCAGCAGCACGCGCGGCTTCCCGTGCTTCCGCTTCCGCTTCAGCGGCAGCTGCGACCGCGCCGCGCTTGGGCATGGATTTCAGATGCGCGGTCGCCAGATCTTTCAGCTCCGGCGGCAGCATCCATTCACCGATGTCGTAGCCGGCCTGATTCATCGCGCGCACCAGATTCTCGACATATTTGCCGTGACCGCGCGTGCTGACCATGCTGCCCGGCCGCGATACCAGCGTGCCGATCTGCTCGAAGAAGCGGCCGCGGTCGGTGATCATGTTGCCGGTGGCGGTCTTCGGCGTTGCCCACTTCTTGGCCAGGTTGAATTCCTGCATGAAGGTGACGAATGCGCCGCCGCCGTCGATGACGATCTGAACGATCTCGCCCTGACGGATCACGCGCGCGCGGCTGGTCGCGGATTCGAACAGATTGAGCGTACGTTGCGGCATGTCATCGTTCCGGTGGAATGACCACCATTGTCGGCCACTTCCCTGAATGCTGCCGGTCGCGGCTCAGCGACGCACCGGAATGGCGAGATGGCTGTCGCCATACCAGCGGATCTCGACCGGCACCTTGGCGTTCGCCATCGACTCGACGCTGACGTCATTGCCGGCACCATAGTTGATCTGCTGGTCCGGCCGCTTGTTGACGTCCAGTACCGCGATCAGACGACTGCCGACGGCCAGCCGATGCGCGGCGATCTGCCCGCTGCTGAACGCCAGCTTCTGGCGCACACCGGACTTCAGCAGGTGCCGATTGACCTCATCACGCGCGTAGCTGGCACGGAACTGATAAGTGTCAGCGAGTTGCAGATAGTCACCGTCGGCACGCTGTTCATAAAGCGTCACGTCAAGATCGACATCGTATTTGTTGATGACGAAATCGAGCTCGCCGCTGACGATGCCGCTGACCTCGATCGGCTGCTTGAACACTTCGCTGCTGAACTTCAGACCGCCACGATCCGGCAACGCGCCGAGCCGCAACGCTGACAGCGCGGGCGGCGCGGCATCGCGACGATCGGCCAGATCGACGGTCTGCGTGATCACCGCCGGCACACCCGGCCGGGTATCGCCCGACATGGCTGGATAGAGCTTCAACACGCCGTTGGCCATCGCCGCGAGCGACGGCACGTGACGCCATTCGTTGCTGCCGGACACCTGATAGTTGACCCGGTCGGCGAGCAACGCCGGCTTGCTCGTGCCCTTGAAGATGTGATCGAACCACTGATAGCGCAATGTCTGCACATTGATCTGCGCCGCGGCTGCCAGCGCGTAGCCGCGCAACTCGGGGCTCGGACCCTCACGCAACATGCGGTCGTCGTACGGGCCGATCAGCAGCGTGTGATCGGCGTTCGGCCGATGGCGAAGATGCTCGCGGTAGTAGTACAGCGCGCCGACGGCACCGTCGGCGTAATAACCCGCCATCGTCAACACCGGGATGTCGATGCGCGCGAACTGTTTGCCGAACGGACTGGTGCGCTCCCAGTAATGGTCGTAGCTCGGATGATGCAACCAGTGGCGGAACACGCTGCGCGGCAGCCCCGCCATCACCGCAAGATCGCGATACGGCTTGCCGCTTTCGTACCACTGGCGATCGAGCGCCTGCCAGTGCGCATCATCGCCGACATCCGCCGGCGCCTCGCCGGGTACGGCATGCGTGCTCGCCCAGCGCAGCGTGTCATTGCGGAAGATGTGTCCTTCCATCGGAAAGCTGATGCCTGGCGCCATCGGATCAACGGTGGCGATCGCCTTCAGCGCCTTGGGCAAGGACTTGGTTGCCGCCCATGCCGCGAAGCCGGCGTAATCGCTGCCGTACATGCCGACGCGGCCGTCGCTCCACGGCTGCCTGGCGATCCAGCGAATCACCGCGTCCGCATCGACGCCGTCGTAGCGGAACGGCACAACGGCGCGATCCGTCCTGGCGAATTTTCCGCGCGTGTACGCAACCACACCAACGTAGCCATGCGCGGCGCTGGCGCGGGCATCGGCCGGCGAGCGCATCAGCGTGAATTCGAGCAGCGTCGGCAGCTTGCCGTCAACGCGCTTCGGGCGCACCACGCGCGCGTGGATCGGCACGCCGGCGGGCGTACGGATCGCCACGTCATCGAGCACGGTGTAACGGCGATGATCTTCGTCGGCAGCGAGCCGCGTCGCCAGCGGCGCCAGACGCCGGTAGGCCTCATAGGCGAAGTACGCGCGAATCAGCGCGGTCGCCTCCGGCAGGTCGATGCTGTTCTTGCTGCGCGCGCGATCAAGCGCCTGCTGCCAGGCCGCACGAAATGATGGCGGCGGCATTTCCAGCGAGGTCGTTATCGCATACGCGTCGAGATCGCCGAGTCCGTCGACCACGTCGTGAAAGGCCTGCGTGAACGCCGCATCGAAACTCGCGCTGCCGGTCGCCTCGACGGTCTTGGCGTGTGCGTAGACATCGAACAGCAGCGCCTGTCCATCCTGAGGATGCGCGACGTCGGGGGGCGGGCGGCGATCACGCAGCGTCCTGCGCGTGTCTTCCGCGGCCTTGTAGTTGCTGTCGGCCCACTGCAAGGCCGACAGATTGGCGAGATAGCGATCGCTGTCATTGTCCTGATAGACCGGCAACACGCGCTCGGCGAGGTCCCGCATCACCGCCGGCATTTCCGGTGCATCGATACTGTCCGGCGCCTTGAAGCCGAACACCTGCCGATCCTGCGCCACCGCCGGCAGCACCGCGATCAGCAGTATCAGGCACCAGGATTGCAGCCAGGGCATCTTCATTGGAAATCAGGTGGTGTTGATGTCGGCGCCACGGTCGAGACAGCAGCGTCATCGACGCCACCGGACGTCGGCGCCACCTTGACCAGCTTCACGACGCGCGTGAACAGTGCATCGAGCACCGGACCGGCACGACCGATATGGACAACCGCAGTCCGCGGCAGCGCGTTCGTGAATATATCGGCAACGCGCGTCTGCATGTCGGAATCGAGCGCACCAAACGCATCGTCGATCAGGACCCACGGCGGCGATTGCAGGAGGATGCGCGCGAACACGAGCGTCATCTGCTCGTCCTGACTGAGTTCGCGCTCCCAGCGCTCGGTCACATCGAGCAGCGCAACCAGCCGGCCGAGGCCGACGTGATCGAGGGCACGCTTGAACGCAGCATCGTCATAGGCGTCGGCCGCGCCGGGGTACGCGAGAATTTCGCGCAGGCTGCCGCGTGGCAGATACGGCGTACCGCGCGGCACGTAGACCATGCGCTCACCGCCGGGCACGGTGATGCGGCCAGTGCCCCAAGGCCAGAGCCCGGTCAGGGCGCGGAACAGCCGCGTCTTGTTGGTGCCCTGCGCAGCTTCGATCTGGATGTGCTCGCCGGCCTTGACGACCCATCGCGCCGGTTCGAGGCGATCGTGCCCGGCCGGCGAGCCGACCTCGAGGCCGTCGATGACCAGGGCGCCGGCATCACCTGTGGCGTATTCGATATGGCTGTCGAATTGCGGCCGGTCCTCATGTGCGATGACCGCCTGACGGAAACTCGCGACGCGCAGCAAGGCCGCGCGCCAGTCGGCGATGATGCTGAAGTTGTCGACGAACCAGCGCAGCGCCGATTCCACCTGCGTGAACGCCGCCGCCGCCATCATCAGTCCGCCGAACGAAACCTTGCCGCTGAAGTACAGCGGCGCGGCAACCAGAATCGGCGCAACGGTCGTGATCCAGCCGAAACCGGCCTTGACCCATTCCAGATGCGTCAAGCCGAGCGCGAGCCGGCGCACCGCCGCGAGCACGTCGGCCAGATAGCGTTCGACGCGACGACGTTCGTCGGCCTCGCCTTCGGCAAGGGCAATCGCATCGAGATGTTCATTGACGCGCACCAGCGAGAAACGCAGCACCGCTTCGCTCGCGTAGCGCTCGGCGTTGCGATGGATCAGATTGCGGCCGACGCCGTAGCTGAGCAACGACCCCAGGGCCGCGTAAATCAACGCCGCCCACAGCATGTACCCGGGCACCACGTAGTCGGCGCCATTGAAGCGCACGGTGAAGTCGCTCGACAGACCCCAGAGAATGCCGGCAAAGCTGGCGAACAGGATCGTCGCCTGAAACAGGCCGACACCCAGGTCAGCGGTCAGATCGCAGAACTTCAGCGCATCCTCGTGCATGCGCTGATCGGGGTTGACGCCCATCGGACCCGAGTGTGAGAGCCAGTACGCGCGGCGCGGCATCATCCAGTGCGCGACCAGATCCTGTACCAGACCGCGGCGCAGCTGGATCTTGAGGTTCTCGACGGTCCAGCGCTGCGTCACGTTCAGCGTCAGCAGCGAGCCGATGATGATCGCGAACACGCCGAGCTGGACCAGGAAGTCATTGATGTCACGTCGCGACAACGCATCGAAGAACGGCTTGTTCCACTGGTTGAGCCGGATCTGGCCATAGACCGTCGCGCCGATCACCAGCACCACGATCAGCATTCGTTGCACGATCGCGCGCCCGGACCCGGACGCGCGCCACGCGCCGATCATCAAGCTCAGCTGCCGCACGAAGCCCGGCCGCACCGTCACCGCGGCGGCGGTCGCGCGCACCTCGTCG
>DATCXY010000059.1:0-3502 GCA_036570585.1 Solimonas sp.
GCGGCATTGGTCAAACCCGGTGGCGACGTCATTTTCTCGACGATCAATCGCAATCCAAAGGCGTTCGCGCTGGCCGTGGTCGGCGCCGAATATGTGATGAACCTCGTGCCACGCGGCACGCATGAGTATGAAAAATTCATACGGCCTTCGGAACTCGACGGCTGGGCGCGGCACGCCGGCCTGGACGTGCTCGACGTGCGCGGCCTGCGCTACAACCCGATCCTGAAATCGGCACGCCTGTCCGACGATCTCGGCATCAATTACTTCATGCATTGCCGGCGGCCGGCATGAACCTCACCGCAGCCAGGCCGCCCGTGACACTTGCGACACCCAAAGCCGTGCTGTTCGACCTCGACGGCACGCTGGTCGATACCGCGCCGGATCTCGGCTACGCCGCCAACCTGGTGCGTGCCGAACTGGGCCAGCCACCGCTGCCGATCGCGGGCTACCGGCCGGTCGCATCGGCCGGCGCGCGCGGACTGCTCGGCATGGCCTTGCAGATCACGCCGGAGCACGCGGATTTTCCGGTGCGACGTGATCGCTTCCTCGAACTGTATCGCGCCAATCTCTCGCGCAGCTCAAAGCTGTTCGATGGCATGGACACGCTGTTCGATGCAATGAACGCCTGCGATGCGCGCTGGGGCGTCGTCACCAACAAACCCGCGTGGCTGACCACGCCGCTGCTTGCCGCACTCAAGCTCGATATGCGTGCGGCCTGCGCCGTCAGTGCCGATCAGGTCGCACGCGCCAAGCCAGCGCCCGATTCGCTGCTGCACGCTTGCGAATTACTGCAGTTGTCGCCACAGGAATGCTGGTACGTCGGCGACGACAAGCGCGATATCACCGCCGGCCGCGCCGCGGGGATGCTGGCGATCGCCGCCGACTGGGGTTATCTCGGCGCCGATGGTCCGATCGAAAGCTGGGGTGCCGATCACATCGCGCGCTCGCCGCAGGAACTCGCGGACTGGTTGCGGCCATGAGCTGGCGTTCACCCGCACAAGGCGGCCTGCAGAGCCTCGACACGATGTCGCAACTGCTGCGCGGTCGTGCCAACCGCTACGCCTGGTTGGGCCTGGTGATTGCCGTGCTCGCGATCCTCGCTGCGACGCTGCTCAGTTGCCAGTACGAACAGGGCGGTTACAGCTGGGCCGGCTTGCTGGCGGTGCAGCAGAGCAATCCAGCGCTTTGGGCGCTCGACGCAATGCCGCTGATCTTCCTGGTCTGGGGTCAGTACATCGGCAGCGTGATGTCCTACCAGGCCGGCGCGATGGTGCTCGACGAAACTCGCGAACTGCGCGACGAAGCCAATCGCCTCCAGTACGAACTCAGCCGCCAGCCGGTCGCCGGACACGCGACCGGCCTGCCGAATCGGCACACCCTGGTCGCCGCGATCAATCGCAGCATCAACCGGCCGACACGTCGACCCGGCCACTTCGCGGTACTGGTACTGACGACCGAGCACTATCACGAGATCGCGCAGGCGCATGGCGAGACTGCGGCCGCCCAGTACGTCTCGCAATTGGGCGAGCGGCTGAAGAGCGTGGTCGGCGACGACGATGCGCTCGCGCATTTCGGCCACGACGATTTCGGCATCGTGCTCGCGCAAGCGCACGACGAAGCGGCGGCGCGTCATCAAGCCAGCCGCGTGCAACTCGCACTCGACGTGCCGATCACGATGGGCCGCAGCGCGTTCTCGCTGCGTGCCAGCATCGGCATCGCGCTGTATCCGGCGCACGGCCTGGACGCCGAGACGCTGCTGCGACACGCCGAGACCGCCAAATATGCCGCGGTCGCGTCGCGTCGCGATTATCTGGTCTACGAGCCTTCGCTGGACGACGCCCGCACCGAAGCGTCACGGCTGATTGCCGAGTTGCACGGCGCGCTCTACAACGAAGGTCTCGGCGATGACTATCAACCGCAATTGCCGCTGCGCGAAGGACTGCCGCGCCGTCTGCGCCTGCTGCCGTATTGGGATCATCCGCGCCGCGGACGACTCACCGAGGCCGAATTCCTGCACCTGCCGGATCGCGTCGGTCTGCTGCATGGTCTGACCACCTGGCTGCTGCGCGAAGGCCTTGCGCGTCTGCTGCAGTGGCGCGAACACGGCGGCGCCGACCTGCAGCTGGTATTGCGCCTGCCTGACGCCGCGCTGCGCGAACTCGCGTTCCAGGACCTGATCCAGCGCATGCTTGGCTCGCACGACTTGCCCGGCTCGGCTCTGGTCATAGAATTCAGCGAGGCAGCACTCGCCCAGACCGGTACCCAGCAGCGCGCGCAATTCACAAGCCTGCGTGAAAGCGGCGTGCAGCTGTGCCTGACCGGCGTTGGCGCACCCGGCGGCTCGGCCCTGACGGCGCTGTACTATCCGCTCGATGAATACCGGCTCGCACCCGCGATCCTCGAACGCGCCAGCGTGGACCCACTTGCGCACGATGCGCTGCGGCAGACGCTGGCCGTGGTGCAACGCCTGCAGCTGCGCATCGTTTATTCGTCAGTCGACACCGAAATACAACGGCAACTGATCGAAGCACTCGGCGGTGACTACGCCGAAGGCTTGGCGTATCGCGCCGCGCTCACGCCGCAGGCCGTCGATCGCTGGCTGCGGCCACGCGCGCCCGTCTGATTTTCCTTTCCGCTTTTTTCAGAAACCTCTGCAATGGTCGCCACTCCACCCGCTTCCTATTCCCCTGCCGCCGACCTGCTCAAGGGCCGCCACATCCTGATCACCGGCGCCGGCGATGGCCTCGGCCGGGCCGCTGCTCACGCCTGCGCAAGACACGGCGCGACCGTGATCCTGCTGGGCCGCACGATCAGCAAGCTCGAAATCGTCTACGACGAGATCAATGCCGCCGGTGGCGCAGCGGCGATCTATCCGCTCAATCTCGCGGGCGCGACCTGGGCCGATTATTTCGAACTGGCGAGTACGGTCGAACGCGAGTTCGGTGGTCTCGACGGCCTGCTGCACTGCGCCGCGCATTTCAAGGCGTTCACGCCGCTGTACGACGTCGAGCCGAAGGATTGGGTCGAGAGCCTGCAGGTCAACCTGACCGCGGCGTTCTCGCTGACACGGCACTGCATGCCGATGCTGAGCAAGGCCAAGGACGCGTCAGTCGTGTTCACCAGCGATCGCCATGGTCGTGAGCCGCGTCCATTCGGCGGCGCCTACAGCATCAGCAAAGCCGGCATCGAACAGCTGGCGCAGATGTGGGCGGCCGAACTGCAGTCGAACAAAAATCTGCGCATCAACAGCTACAACCCAGGCCCCATGCGCACCAGCGTGCGTCTCAAAGGTTACGCCGGAGAGCTGCCGGAAGAATCGCCGCTGCCGGAAACGGCGACGCCGGTCTTGCTGTGGCTGCTGGGTCCGGACAGTCGCGGCGTCAGCGGCCAGAAACTCTAGGTAACGTACCCCGGATTTCATCCGGGCTACGGCCTCAATGTCGTAGCCCGGGTGCAACCCGGGGCAAGGTTCGGAAGGAGCGCCGTGACGAACGGCAGTGGC
>DATCXY010000060.1:0-7937 GCA_036570585.1 Solimonas sp.
TGGCTTGATCGTCTGGCCGGCGAGCGCCATCAGACGCCCTCCCGCGAACGCGGATCGCGATAGCCGCAAACCTTGCAGCGCTGCCCGGGCAGCAGAATCGTCGGCGTGCGCTTCGGCTGGACTTTCGGGCAGCCGGGGCAACTTACGCCGAGCTTGGCTCGGCGGTCCTTGCGCTCTTCGCGCAGTGCGCGGAAGGTGTCTCCTACATCGCCCATCACGCCGCCTCCTGCATAGCAGCGGCGCGCTGAAGACGCGCCGACAGCACGTTGCAGATGCCGGCGAAATCGCTTTCGGCGTAGAGCTTCGCCGCACCTTCCATGCCGGCAGGCTGAAAGCCGAGTTCGGCGAGGCCTTGAGCGTTGATCGACAGAGGTGCGATGCGGGCGTTGATGTCCCCGAGCTTGATCCGTGCCCCGACCGGCTTACGCGCGCCGCCGGTCTGTGGGATTGCTGCGCCGGGGGGGCTCGGCGCGGGGGAAGCCGTCGCTGCCGGCGCGCGGGCAGGTTCGGCTACGGGGGGATTGTTCGTGGTGACGGCAGCCTGCTCGGCCGCGGCGCGCAGCTTTGCGGCCTCTTCCTCGCGGATGCGTTCGCGCTCAACCTGCAGCTCGCGCTCCCGAGTGTGTGCGGCCTCGCGCTGCGCTTTGGCTTCTTCCTCGGCGCGGATGCGGGCACGCTCTTCGTCGAGCCGCTTCTGTTCGCGCGCATCCGCATCGGTGATGCGGGCCTTGGCCAAGTTGCGTAGATCCTCGGTCGTCTTGCTGCGCACGAGCGCATCGCGATCTCCGAACAATTCGGCGCGACCGAGTTCGTCGAGCGCGGCG
Organism: Solimonas sp.; assembly: GCA_036570585.1. Classification (GTDB taxonomy): domain Bacteria; phylum Pseudomonadota; class Gammaproteobacteria; order Nevskiales; family Nevskiaceae; genus Solimonas. The sequence goes on from DATCXY010000060.1 coordinate 825, forward strand.
AGGTTCGCACGGTGACGCTCGGCTTCGGCGCTGGCCGCGATCTTGCTGTTTGCTACAACTTGGGCGACAGCGTCCTCGATGCTCTTGATCGTGCGCAGACCTTTGATTGCGGCCGCGAGTTCTCCGCTTGGATCGCGCCATTCGATCGCAACCGCGAGCGAGGCATTCAGCGCCGCATGATGGTCTTTCACAGCCATCCGCCCGTCGCTGACGATCGACGCTTTGCGGTTTTCTTTCTCTGCCTTCACCGCTTTTTCGAGCGCCAGGCGCGCAGCACGGATCGCCTCGCGAACTTCTTCAGCCGTGCGCAGCACTGCATCGACGTCGGCCATTTGCGCCAGCGCCGCTTCGCCCGCCGCCTTGATGCGGTCCTCTGCATCGGCGCAGGCTTTGGCCGCCGCGTCGGCGTTCGCGAAGTCTTGATCCGTCCGTAGATCGTTCGCTTTCGGCAACCGCGCGAGGAAGGCATCGGCGCCGGCTCGGAAGTCGTCCATATTCGAAGCCAGCACGCGGCCTTCGACGCGCAGCGACAGGGCGCCGAAACCGGCCACGGGAGCGGCGACGACTTCGGCCTTGGTCGGCTCCGACTGGTACGCGGCGGCATCGGCGTCGAATTGAGCCCAGGCGGCGCGCAGCTTCGGAATGTCATGCTCGACCTGCGTGCGTTCGATCCACAGCCGCGACGTGCCATCCTCGGTGCCGTCGCCGACGAGGTAGAGGCAGCGCGTCGCCGTGTCGCACACGGCGAATTGCTGGACGATCTGCGGGTAGTCCTGCATCGGGATCGCGCCGCGCGCAATGTCGGCCTTCTTCTCGGCGTTCGACTGTTTGAACTCGGCGATCACGTCGCCAAGCATCGTCACGCCATCGAGTGACGCTGATAGGTAGCCGTCGTCTGACACGCCGACAACGGGGAACAGATCCTCGCCAATGATCTGCTCGGCGAACGCGCGAAGCGCCGGCTCCACATCATGTCCGCGCTGGAAGCGGGCGAGGGTGGCGTTGTCGTGTTCCGGCTCGATGCCGGTGGCTTTGCGGCGTATCAGCTCGGCGCGCGAGCAGTACGGCGACGCGCCCATCAGTGCTGGGGCGTCGCTTGCATTACGCGCGGTGCGGCGATGCGCGGCCCACTCCGCACTACCCTGAGTGAGTTTCAGTTCACGCATCGCTGTTCTCCTGGCTATCGGTCTGCGGCTCCGCTATCGGTTCGAGCTTGCGGATTTCTTCCTTCTGCTCATCCGTCAGCGGATGTTTGGCCTCGGCGCGCGCGATGACGTTCTCTGCCGTCATGCGCTTCAACTCGATGACGGTCCGCCACGATTTCAGATTCGTTTCGAACTGTTCTTGCGGGTAGAACTCGACGGCCTTCGGGTCCGGCTTCCCGGCCGGCGCTACATCAATGACGCGTGATTCGACGATGCGCTCGGCCTCGTCCTGGTCGTAGATGCCACCAAATCCGAATGCGAGGCGCGCGCACTGGATCGTGGCCTTGTGGCGCAGCATTCGACGCGGATGCGATTGCCACGGCTGTGTGCCGCGCTTGCATTCGCTCATGAACTCTGTGACTTCGGTTGGGTGCGCGCGATCCTTGCGATAGATGATGCAGGTGCAACTCTCGGCATCCTGTCGGTACGTCATACCGTCGAACTGCTGATGTGAGTTGATGATGCGCGCCCAGCCGTCCACGCCGACCACAGGCACGATGCCGTTGTTCTTGTCGGGAAAGGCGTAGATTTCCTTCGTCCACGGGTTGAGCGCGTACTGGTTGGCGACAATCAGCAATGCGGTCATCTGCGCATCGCTGACCTGCCCTTTGAAGGCTGTTGCCTTAAGCGTCTCCGTCAGTCCGGAGCCGTTGTCGCCCATGTCGAGGCGTTGGGCCAGCTTGGTCGTGAGTGTTGCGAGCGCGGACATTTCAGCCCCCCTTCACAGAGGCCAAAACGCCGAACTGACTGGCGCGCACGCGGCGCACCGCGCGAACCCGGCCGCTGCTGCTCTGGCCGCCCCAGAGGACGCAGCCGCCGTGCAGGTCCACGCAGATCGCGTCGTCGGAAGGCGACGACGCCAGCGGCGTGCGCGTCCAATACCAGTCATCCGTCGGGGTGCAGTCGCGGAACGCGGGGAGCACTGCCGGGCCGTGCGCGGTGCGGTCGATCGTCAGCGAGGCTTCGACGTCATCCCACAGCTGCCATTTGCCGGCGCCGTCGAACAGTTGGACGGCCGCGCCCTTCTTTAGCGCGTCTGTCCAGTTGCTCGCGGCCCAGGTCTCGACCGCGTAGAGCAGGTCGAACTGCGGCAGCAGCACAGCGACATAGTCAGTCGCGGTATCCGGCAGGCGCTCGCCATTCGCGGCGATGCGCACCTGCACCGGGCTGTAAAGCGCGTCGAGGCTGATCAGCGGAGACGCGGCCGGCTGCGGGTCTTTCGCGGCGAGGAACGCTTCGAGCGCCGCATCCTCCGCCGCCTTGCCTGCAGACTTCACGAATGCGCGGCGCGCGTCGATGAGTTGCGAGCAGATGGCGTCATTGCCGGCGGCGCGATTGATGGCCGCGGCGAAGTCGGCGCTGACGGACTGTTCGAACTCTGCGCGCGCGGATTTGCGGATCGTGCGTTCGAGCTGGGTGATGCGAGTAGAGATTGACGACACAGCGAATTCCTTCCGCCCCTCATGGGGCGATTTGATGTGTTCAGGTAGCGGATCGATCTGCGGCGGCTGCGCAGGCATCGCGCCTGCGCTTTGCTTCGGCGGCGATGCGTTCCATCAGCGCGATGTACTCGTGGCGGTTTTTAACCCCGCCCAGCTCGTCGGCCTGTTGCATGGCGTCCATGACGGCCGCGTAGATGGCGTCGACTTGGCTCATCACAGCGCTCCTCTCGCGCGCAGCAGCGCGAGGTAGTCGTTCGGCTGTTCCGGTAGCGTCTCGTCACAGAGCACACGGCGGATCGGCTGCACGTTCTTGTGCGTAGCGAGGTCGACGGCCATGCGGCGCTTGTGCGCCTTGCCGATGCGGCGTGCCGGGACATCACCGGCGCCGATGGTGAACAGCGCCATGGCAAAGCCGACGATGACGCCGACGAACAGCACGGCGAAAAGTAGGGCGGCGAGTTTCATGAGCGCACTCCCTGCTCAGCGCGGTCACGCTCCGCGATCGTGTGCTCCGGGAGAATCATGCAAGCGCCGCAGTCGAGGCACTTCAGGACGCCGCAGGTTTCGCGGGTGAAGGCGTGGCCGCAGGGCGGCGCAAACGGCGCCAGGGCGGCTTTCATGACCGGGTGAAGCTCTTGCATCTGCCATCCCCTCATCTGTGCGTCTTGCGACGGTGTGGTGAGAGATTACAAACAGACTTGTTAAATTGTCAACAAATCAGCTTGTGAAATTCATAACAAGCGGAATTGTCAAAGAATTTAGTGTGACGCAGTTCCCTTGGCGGCCTGGACTAGCTCGGCTATGGTTCCTGCGCGAAAGGGGGATGCACACATGAAGAAGGCTGCAGCGGGGGTCGCTATCTTTCTGCTCTGCGCAACGAGCACCGCGCGCGCCGTCGATGTCGATGAGCAGAGCAGGCGGTGCGATATCGAGAAGAACGCTCTTCGGAATTCAAGCCATCGAGAAGGCCCAGAATGCCTGAAGCTTCGGGCGATGCTTGGCATGCCGGAACCGCCACAGATCAATAATTATTACGGTGACGGGAATCGATCGGGCGGAGCCGGAGCGCAGCGCGTTTTTGACGCCCAGCGCAATCGCTGGTGCTGGATATATCCCGGCGGCTCGATGCAGTGTGATTGAGCGCGTTTATGGCTATGGTTAGGCCCAAGTTGTTCGTCAGACACCGCGTTTTGTTTGTGTTTCTATTCGCTGCGTTGCTTGCTGCGTCGAGCATGGCGCGCGCTGGCAGCTACGCGGCGTGCATTCTTGGCCGGATGCCGGACACCGCGAACGACATTGCAGCGATGCAGATAAACAGGCTTTGCGCAGAAGAGTATCCAGCAATCTTCAGCGACACTCCGCAGGGGTCTGGTCGCGACCTGATGAACTCTGTCGTTGGCTACGACAGCGGAGCAGCTTGCACGGTGAAACTCGCGAAAGACACCGCCAGCCGTTTCGCGGCCTCGCGAATTGCTGTGGCCTGCCATAGGCTATACGACGAAGATGTGCCGTGGCGCAGATATCAATAACAGTCGCGTGTCTTTTCTTCGGTCACCAGTGGTGCTACGCGGGCGTGGCGCTAGAAGGCAGAAAGCTTTGGAGATGCGCGAGATGCGGCAAGCTACAGCAAGGCGCGTGGATTAAGTAACTGTCACTTTTCAGCGCGAAGAAACGCAACACGGAAGATTGCCCAAGGCTTGATGACCAGCTGCACCTCGGCGATAAGTAAGGCGATTGCCAACAAGCTCCACGCGGAAGTGCTCGCGCTGATGAAGTGGTGCCGCAACGCGCTCGCCCACGCGCTCACAAGTTCGAAGGAGCAGAAGCAGATAAGCAGAGTTGCCGCGATCCCGGCCAAATTCCATGCGACTGGGTATATTCCCCTCCGACTCACAAGCATTGCCTCTGCCTTGCCGATCCGGGCGAAATCGTAGTCGGACCAGTTCTCCAATCGCTTCATGGCAATTATTTGCGCCCGCGGCTGGTCGTGATCCCATACGTCTGACGCAAACAGGTAGGCGTCTCGAAATTCGCGTGCGTCTTCGATGGCTCGCCGCTCCTGTTCGTCCCTGATAAGCGCTGGATTGCGGAGCTTGTCGAGGATGCTGATGCGCGCTGGAAAATCAATTCGTTTTGACACTTCGCGCTCCTTTCGATGCGGCTTTCTTCCCGCCGACCATGGCGCGAAGATCTTCCGGGGTGTCGACGCCTTTCTTTTTGGCGTCGGCCAGAAGGTCGTCCACCAGCTTCAGGAAATAGGGCTCTGTAGTAATGGTCTGATCCTTCGCCGATCCCTTTTTAATCGAGCCCGCGACAATTGCCTCAGCCTCGGCGCGCATGCGCTCAAGATGCTCATCTCGCACCGGCGGGATCATGCTGCGAATCATCACAGTCAGCCCATGGGCTTGCTCGTCAGATAGGCCAAGTAGCGCCGCCTCCATAAGCCAACGCAGATTGTTCTTCTGAGGGGTCAGCTTCGCAGCCCAATCTGGGATGGACTTTGCATCACGAATTCTGCTGATCCAGTTCGCGTAGAACTCAAGCGGGGCGTCCAGCGCCTCTCCTGCGTTCGCCACGGCATTACTGATTTTCTCAATGCTCTTCCTCGCGCGCATAGAAAGATTTTGAGGGTGAACTGGCTCAGAAGATGAACCTGTTCGTGCGTCTGGCGATATTGCCGATGAGGCAAGCAGGGGCGTGTCTAAGTTGTCCAGTCCTTCGCCGCGAGATAACCAAAGAAAGGAAACCTCGCACAGCATCGCTACATCGTGGGTGAGGCCAGATTCTTCCGCGAACTGAAGGTGTTCGACCGTTTGCTGTTTGATCTGTCTGCCGGCTCGTGCGCTCAAAGCGCGCGCCATTTTCGTCTGCCAGCCACGCGGCAGGCCTGGCGACCACTTGTCGGCGGCCGCCAGAAACCGTTTTCCGAACTCCGTAACTGGCTTGCGTTTGTCAGGCATGCCAACAAGCGTATTTGTATCCTCAATCACCGGCACACTTGTTGACACTTAACAAATCAACTTGTAGATTGAGCCGGCATGAAAACCAAAGCCGCCCCGCTGAAGCTCGCCATTTCTGTCGCAACGTCGCAGGCAAAGCTTGCGGCAGCGATTACTGCTGCAGGAAGGCGCTGCACCCAGCAGACGATCTCGTACTGGCTGAAAGAGCTTGACGGTGAAATTCCAGCGGAGTGGTGCCCGTACATAGAAAGTGCCACCGGAATTGCACGCGCACGATTGCGGGCCGACATCTTCGGCCCTTCGCCGAATGTCGCGGCAAGAAGGGTGGCCTGACATGCCCTTCACCGGCTCCAGTCCCGTCCTCATCGAATGGCTCGACAGCGCACAGCCGATTCCTGGCTGGCGCCTGCTATCCGATTTGCCGAATCCCGATGTCGTCAAGTGCGAATCCGTGGGCTGGATCATAGGTGAGACCGACGACGTGCTGATGCTCGCGCCGAACATCGGCGACCGCGGCGGTGATAGCGAACAGGCGTCAGGCTTCATCCGCATTCCGGTCGTGTCGATCACGCGGCGCGTCACACTCCTTGAAGCGGAGGGCACATAGCCGTGCGCGAGTTGGGGGTAATTCCGCCACCGTCCATTGCGTCACTTCAGTGTCGCCCACTGCAGGTCGACCATCGCGCGCGCCGCAACCTCTCGCGACAGGACGTACGCACTGATCCGGCCATCATTGGTATGGACGCACAGCACGCACTGGCCCCAAACCTGAGTGACTGTAACGTCGTCGACTTCGCGAAGCGGCAGCGTATCAACGAGCACGCGCGGTTCCCTGAATCAGTTTCCCCCGAGGCTCATTCCCCAACCAGTGAGCCTCACTCGTCGGCGGTACTGCCTGCCGGCGCTTCCTATTCCATGACGCCGGCGCGCCGGCGTGGAGCCATAGCGTGATCGATATCGAAAGCGCGAATTTCGCGCTCGCAGCATCGTGCCCTTTCGGAAAGTGCACGGCCGAAGCAAAGACCGTCATTCCGGAAACGTCGGACGAGCTGCTGGTGATGTTGGCCAGCGCACACCGGAAGACGAAAAGCGAATACCTGCGTGATGTCATCTTGGAACACCTGCATGGGAAGGCCGAGATCATCAGGCTACGGCTCGCACCACCCGTTCGCAGTGCGGGGTGAGGGCGAGATGTCGCCTTCATTGCTTTCGATCATGCGGGCGCCACGCAGGCTTTCGTGGCGCATCAAGTCCGCGCTGCTCGAACGCCGCATGGCTGCAGTTGAGGAAGACATCCGCGTCCTGCTGGCATCGGCTGCAATGTCGAGGCGCCGACACGACGTGTTGAGCAATCGTCTGGGCGAACTGCGTGCCATGCGCGCGCGGGGACGCATGGCGTGATCGAGTTTCATATCCCAATCCGCACCGTGACCGGGCTGAATGCGCGCGAGCACTGGCGCAAGCGTCACAAGCGCGCGCATGCGGAGCGCTCAGCAGCGCGATGGG
>DATCXY010000061.1:0-5120 GCA_036570585.1 Solimonas sp.
GCTCGGCATCGTGTCCGAACTGCGGCCGCTGCCCGCGCACGTACTCAATGGCAGTCGCGTGATTTCCGCCGAGACCAAGGAGCGCATCGCGCAGGCGCTCGCACATCGGTTTTGCCCTGACCGCATCGTGCATCGCATGCAGAAACGCTGGGTCGAGCTGAATCGCGGCCACGCGATCGCCGACTGGCGTCGCCACTGGGCTGCGCAGCTGAGCGTGCGCCGCGAGCAGCTGTTGCACAACGTGCATGCCGAGCTGCCGAGCCTGGATCAGCTTTATCGGCATGCGCGTCGCCGTTTTGCGCGCACGCCAGCGATGGAAGAGATCGTCGCGCGCGCCCGCGAGCTGATCGCGCATGCAGTGATCGCACGGCTCGAAACCGTGCCGGCCCATGCCTGAGACGCCGCTGCCGCCGCGTCACGATCCCTATGCGGCGCTGCGGTATCCGGAATTTCGCGCACTCGCCTTCGGCGCGTTCCTGCTCAGTTGCGGCATCCTGATTCAGGAAGTCGCGCTGTCGTATGAAATCTATCGTGTCACGCACGATCCGCTGTCGCTCGGCCTGATCGGTCTGGCCGAGGCCGTGCCGTTCATCACGCTGGCCCTGTTCGGTGGACATCTCGCTGATCGCCGCGAGAAGCGCGGCCTGATCCGCAATGCCATTGTCGTGGTGCTGTTCGGCTCCGCGGCGATCGCCCTGCTGTCGTGGCCGAGCGTGCGTGTGCGGCTGACGCCGCACGAGTGGTTGTTCGGCGCCTACGGGCTGATCAGCCTGGTCGGTTTCGCGCGCGGTTTCTATTCGCCAGCGGTCTCGTCGCTGCGACCGTTTCTGGTGCCGCGCGAGATCTATGGCAACAGCGCGACGTGGGCGAGCACGTTTTTCCAGACCGGTGCGATTGCCGGGCCGGTGTCGGCCGGCGTGCTGTTCGCGTACGGTGGCCTGTCGGGAACGCTGCTGGTCGTGACCGTGATGTTCGCCGGCAGCCTGATACTGATGTCGTTCGTCAAACCGCGGCCGGTCGTGCCGAATCCGAACGCGGCCAATCTCTGGGCGAGTCTGCGCGAAGGCATCGACTACGTGTTCGGCAACAAGATCATTCTCTACGCGATCTCGCTCGACATGTTCTCGGTGTTGTTCGGCGGTGTCGTCGCGCTGCTGCCGGTGTTTGCCGAAGACATATTGCGCGTCGGTCCGGAAGGACTCGGGATGCTGCGCGCGGCACCGGCAATCGGTGCCTTGCTGACCGTCCTGGTCTGTGCGTATCACCCGCCACTGATGAAGCCATGGCGCAATCTGCTGCTGGCGGTCGCCGGCTTCGGGCTCGCGACCTTGGTGTTCGCGATGTCCAAGATCTTCTGGCTGTCGATCGCCGCGCTGTTCGCGACCGGTGCGTCCGACAGCGTCAGCGTGATCATTCGCAATACCGTGATGCAGTCGGTGCCACCCGATCATCTGCGCGGGCGGGTGCAGGCGGTCAACAGTATCTTCATCAGTTCGTCGAATGAGCTCGGTGCGTTCGAGTCCGGTCTGGCCGCAAAGCTGCTCGGCACGGTGCCGTCGGTGATCGCCGGTGCCGCTGTGACCTGCGGCGTTGTTGCGTGGATGTGGCGGCGTTCGCGTGAACTGTTCACGGTGAAGCTGTGATGCGGCTTTGCGTGTTCTGCGGTTCCAGCGATGGTGCGCGGCCCGCATATCGCGACGCGGCGCATGCGCTCGGCAAGGCCTTGGCCGATGCCGGTATCGGGCTGGTCTACGGCGGTGCGGCAGTCGGGTTGATGGGCGCCGTCGCCGATGGCGCGCTGGCGCGTGGTGGCGAGGTGATGGGTGTGCTGCCACGTTCGCTGGCCGATCGCGAACTTGCACACCCCGGCCTGACGCAGTTGCATGTGGTGGGCTCGATGCATGAGCGCAAGGCCATGATGGCCAAGCTGTCCGACGGCTTCATTGCTTTGCCCGGCGGCCTTGGAACCTTTGAAGAACTGTTCGAGATCTGGACCTGGGCGCAGCTCGGCTACCACCGCAAGCCGGTGGCGCTGCTGAATGTCGATGGCTACTACGACGGACTACTGAGCTTCCTCGATCACACGGTGCGCGAGGCATTTGTGAAGACCATGTATCGCGACGCCTTGATTGTCGAGCGCGGGATTCCGGCCATGCTCGACGCCATCGCGCGCTATCAGCCGCCGGCCACCACGAAGTGGATCGACCACGATCAGACCTGATGCGGCCAAGGCGTGACGCGACGGCTGCTACTTTTTCTGTTGCGCGGTGTTGACGATGGTCGCGGCCAGACCAAATGGCCGATCACCGAGCATTCGCAGCAGTCGCGCCGGCAGATGGCGCTTGTCGATCTGCAGCACGGAGACTTGCGCATAGCCATCGGGTGCTTCGCCCGCCCAGGATTCGGCAAGCGGCTCATCGCCGGCCCGCTTCGGATGGATGCCGAGCGCGTTGAGTCGATCGGCCTGTGGCAACAGGCCATGGCTGCCACGATCGAGTGAGGCCGTCGAAGCCTGGATCTCGATCCAGGTATTGAGATCGAGTTGCAGCAGCGGTTCGGCCATGCGCCGCAGCAGCGGAATGTTCAGTGCACGCTGCGCGATCGTCTGCGCGGCATGGCCGGCGCGCTCGGCGAGGCGCAGTGCGCGTGGTGCGCCGTCATGCGCGAGCGCGGCGCGTGATGTCGATGCCGTGCTGTTCAGCGCCGGTCGCAGCACGCTCGCCAGATTGGTCTGCACGTGTGCGCGCAGACGGGTGTGCTCGCCATCCGCCTGCGGTGTGCTGTGCACCTGGACCTGCACTTTCCACAGCGGCTGCGGGTCGCCGGCCGGACCCGCGATCGGAATTTCGGCGGCGAACGCGAAGTTCTCCGTCTCGGTGGGCAGCAGCGGCGCGGATGTGGATTTGCTGCGGCGATTTATGATGGCCATTTCAGAATCCGGACAAGTCCCATATGAGTAGCACTGCATCGTACCGGTTCCACGTGCTCGGCCACGTGCAAGGCGTGTTCTTCCGCCAGTCGACGCGCCAGCGTGCGCTCGAGCTGCAAATCGACGGCTGGGTGCGCAACTGCGATGACGGCAGCGTGGAAGGGCTTGCGTGTGGCGAGGCGACTGCAATCGACGCGTTGCGCGAATGGCTGCAGCATGGACCGGCAACGGCACGGGTCGAGACATTGACCTGGCGGGCCAGCGACGAGACGCCGGCGTCGGGCTTTGTCGTGCGTCGCTGAGTTTCAGGTCGCCGTGGCGGCCGGCTTTAGCCGTGTCAGCAGCGCGCTGGTGTTGCGGGCGGTAAAACCATAGATCGACAGCTGTGGATTGGCCCCGATCGAGCTCGGGAAGATCGAGCCGTCGAATACCGAAAGATTTTCGATCTGGTGGTGGCTGCCGTAGCTGTCGACCACGCAGCGTTTTTCGTCCTCGCCCATCGCGCAGCCGCCCATCAGGTGCGCGGTCACCAGCCCGACTCGATGCTTGCGCATCGGCAGCGCGTCGATCGCGGTCTTGGCCTGGCTCCAGCTGCGATGGTAAGCGCCTTCGAGATGGCCCGGCCGCACGCGCGTGGCGCCGGCTGCGAACTGGATCTCGGCCATCGTCAGATATGCGCGTCGCAGACCCTCCCAGAGGCGATCATGAATGTCGTAGTCGAATATCGGCTGGCCACTGTCGTCGATCCGCACGCGGCCACCAGCGCTGTCGTCATGGAAGCCGTCACGCAACAGCGCGATCAGGACCTGCATGTTGGGCAGCTGCGCCATGTCATCGGTCAGTGCCTTGCCGAATGCGCCCATGACACTACTCGCCAGCATCGGCTGCAGCGGCGGCACTTCCAGCTTGTAGCCGATATCGCCGTCGTCCGGCCACAGGAAATGATCGGAGTAAATGGTCTGCGGTGCGCCGTGGTAGCCATCGATCTCGCGGTCGAACTGCGCGATGCTGAGATTGACCGGATGAATGCAGCTGCGCTGGCCGACACGTCCGTGAGGGTCGGGCACTTGCGAGTGCAGCAGTAGCGCCGGCGTGTTGATCGCGCCACCGGACAGAATGTAATGCCGCGCGCGCACGGTGATGCGCGTCCCGCTGGTGTGGCGGGTGTCGGCATTGAGCGCGACCGCAACCAGACCGGCAACGCGACCCTTGTCGAACAGCAGCTTGTCGACGCGCGCGTGGTGCAGCAGGCTCATGCCGTGATCGAGCGCAGTGGGGATCGTTGTCACCAGCATCGACTGCTTGGCGTTGGTCGGGCAGCCGAGCCCGCAGTAGCCGATGTTCCAGCAGCCGCGCACGTTGCGCGGTACCGTTTTCCAATGCAGGCCGAGTTTCTCGCAGCCGTCGCGCAACACGGCGTTGTTGGCGTTCGGTTCGACGGCCCATGGCGCGACGCCGAGCCGTTCTTCCATGCGTGCGTACCACGGCGCCATGTCATCGACGCCGGCATTCTTCACGCCGAACTGCTGCGCCCAGAACGCGAGTGTCTCGTGCGGCGTGCGGATGCTGGTGGTCCAGTTCACGACGGTCGAGCCGCCAACCGCGCGGCCTTGCAGTACCGGAATCGCGCCATCCGAGGTCGCGCGGCCGGCGGCCTCCTGGTACAGCTGGCTGTAGGCGTTGAATTCGTCGAGCGCCTTGAAGTCGCTGGACGTATACAACGCACCTTCTTCGATCATCAGCACCTGCAGGCCGGCGGCGCTGAGGATTTCCGCAGCGGTGCCGCCACCGGCCCCACTGCCGACGATGACGACGTCCGCTTCGATCGTTTCGTCACGATCGATCGCCGAGGCATCGCGGATCTTCCAACCCTTGGCGAGGCCGTCGCTGTAAATGTTGTTGATCGCCATGATTGGATTCAGGCGTTCAGTGCGGCGACGGCCCAGGCCGGCGGCCCGGGATAATGGGATTCGTCGTAGGTGGCCGGCTGGCTCCAGTAGACGATGCTGCCGAGCTTGACCAGCGCGCGATATGCGCCGTTGAGCAATGACAGGCGACTGTCGCGGAAATGTGCGAGCAGGGTCTGCGCGTCGGCGGCCGAAGCCTCGGACCAAGGCTGGCTGACGCCGCCGGCCAAGCGTCGGAACGGCGACCACTGGATCAGGTCGAACAGTTGCCGCACCTGTTTCTG
>DATCXY010000062.1:0-3746 GCA_036570585.1 Solimonas sp.
CCGCCCATGCCGACGATCAGGGCCGGCTCGAAGATGCTGACGGTGGTCTGCACCAGCATCTCGACTTCGCGCTCCTGATTCTCCGCCGAGCGATCGAGCATTTCGTCGAGGCGCCCCGACGATTCGCCGCTGGCGATCAGATGCACGGTAATCGGCGGAAACAGTTTGCTGGCCGCCAGCGAGCGCGACAGCGAGGCACCTTCGCGAACCTTGATCGCGGCTTCGTCAATGGCCTCGCGCATCGGCAGATTGCTGACCACCTGAGTGCCGATGCGCATCGCATCGAGGATCGGTACGCCGGAGCCGAACAGGATGCCGAGCGTGCGCGTGAAGCGTCCGGTATTGCTGCCCCGCGTGAGACGGCCGATCAGCGGGAGGCGCAGCATGAAGGCATGCACGCGTCGCTTGAACGGGGTCGCGCGCATCATGCGGGCAAAGACGAAGGCACCGGCGCCGATCAGGATTGCCAGGTAAACGCCCCATTCGCGCAGAAAATTGGACAGTGCGATCAGCGCGCGCGTCAGCAGCGGAAGCTGTGCGCCGATGCTGTCGAACACGCCGACAACCTGTGGCACGACGTAGGTCAGCAGTGCGATGACCACACCGATCGCGACCACCGTCAGGATCACCGGATAGATCAGTGCGAGGCTGACACGCGACTGCAACTGCTGACGACGCTCGACGTAATCGGCGAGTCGTTCGAGGATGTTGTCGAGCTTTCCGGATTGTTCGCCGGCTTCGACCGTGGCGCGGAACAGCGGCGGAAATGCATTCGGAAACTGGTTCAGCGAATGGGCGAGGGCGTTGCCCTCGACGACGCCGGCACGCACGCCGAGCGCAATGCGCTTGACGCGTTTGGATTCGCTCTGCTCGGATACGGCGGTCAGCGCTTCGTCGAGCGGCAGGCCGGAGCGCACGAGGATCGCCAGCTGGCGCGTGAACAGCGACAGCTCGGCAGTATTGATGCTGGCGCCACCGCGGCTCAGGAATGAGCCGCCGCCATGCCGTGATTCAGCAACTTGCGTAACTTCGAGTGGCGTCAGCCCGCGATCACGCAGTATCTGCCGCGCATTGCGCGGCGTGTCGCCTTCGATCAGGCCCTTCTTCTGCCGGCCCTGTGTGTCGAGCGCGCTGTATTCGTAGGCGGCCATCTATCTGGCGTGATTCGTGATTCGTGATTCGTGATTCGCAAGCGCTGCCGCAGCGTTCATAGCCATATCCTGATCACCAATCACCGCTTCTCAATCCTCGATCGTCACGCGCAGCACTTCGCGCAGCGTCGTTTGTCCGGCGATGACCTTGTCGCGGCCGGACTGCAGAATGCCCGGACCCTGCGAACGAGCGTAGGCTTCGAGCTGCTGCTCGGAGGCGTTGTCGTGGATCATCTCTTCCAGCTTGCGATCGACTTCGATCACTTCGTGCACGCCGCTGCGCCCGAGATAACCGGTATGTCGGCACAGCGGGCACCCGACCGGCTTTTGCAGAACCAGAGGCTGGCTCGGGTCGAGACCGAGTTGTTCCTTTTCGGTCGTGCTTGCGTCGTACGGTTCCCTGCAATGCTTGCAGAGCTTGCGGACCAGACGCTGTGCCATCAACCCGACCAGCGACGATGACAGCTGATACGGCTCGACACCCATGTCGCGCAGACGCGTGACGGCGCCGACAGCGGTGTTGGTGTGCAGGGTCGACAGCACGAGATGGCCGGTCTGCGAGGCTTGCACGGCGATCTCGGCGGTTTCCAGATCGCGGATTTCACCGATCATCACGACATCCGGGTCCTGGCGCAGGATCGCGCGCAGGCCGCGCGCGAATGTCATGTCGACCTTGGCATTGACCTGCGTCTGGCCGACGCCGTCGACGTAGTACTCGATCGGGTCTTCGACCGTCATGATGTTGCGCGAGTGATCGTTCAGCGTGGACAGTGCCGAGTACAACGTCGTGGTCTTGCCGGAGCCGGTCGGGCCGGTGACCAGCAGGATGCCGTAGGGGTGATGGATGATGCGCTTGAGCGCCGCGATCGAGATCGCGTCGAGGCCCAGATGTTCGAGATCGATCTTCTCCGCCTGCTTGTCGAGGATACGCATCACCACACGTTCCTGGTGTGTGCCGGTCGGTATCGTCGAGACGCGGACGTCGACCTTGCGGCCACCGAATGCGCGCGAGATGCGGCCATCCTGAGGCAGGCGTTTCTCGGCAATATCAAGTTTGGCCATCACCTTGATGCGCGAGACCAGGCGCGCAGCCAGCTGACGCGGCGGCGCCATCACCTCGCGCAGCACACCGTCGACGCGAAAGCGGATCTGCAATCGCGATTCGAAACTCTCGATGTGAATGTCCGACGCGTTCTCGCGGATCGCCTCCACCAGCAGACCGTTGATGAACTTGATGACAGGCGCGTCGTCATCGGATTCCAGCAGGTCCTGATTGTCCTGCAGCGCCAGCGCCAGCGCGTCGAGATCGGACTCCTCGTCCTGCAGCCGGTCCATCAGGCTGGCGGTGGCGGCCGTTTGGCCCTCGTAGGTACGCGACAGCAGCGCGTCGAATTCCTGAGGTGACACCGATTGCAGTCGCAGCGGACGGCCAACGAAGCGCCGGGTCTCCTGCACCGAATCAATGGCGATGCCCGGCCGTGCGACGGCAAGCACGTGATCGCCACGATCCTCGGTGACGATCAAACCATGCCGCTTTGCGAATGTGAACGGCGGACGCCTGAAGCCTGCTTCCATGATCAGTGCGACTGCGGCGCCTCAGGCTGCGACTGCGACTCGGCCGGTTGCTCGGCTTGCCCCGGCGGCACTGCGAGCGGTGCCTTTTCGTGTGCCGACGCTTCATCGTCTGCTGGCGTTGCAGGCGCGGGCTGGTCGTCATCGACGTCCTTCGCAGGAGCCATCGGCGGTAACACCGGCTGCGCGGTGCTCGGCGTTTCAGAAAGTGGCGGCGGCGGATTGTCGTTGAGCAGCTCGTCGTAGGGCCGCATCAGCGGATTGCCCTTGCCGCCGACCGAGTTGGCAGCGTCGACAAGGCCTTGCTGCACGATCGAGTATTTTTTGCGTGAGTAGTAATCGATGTCCGTCGTTCTGCGCAGGATTGACGGCCGGATGAACAGCATCAGATTCTGCTTCGATTTTTTGACCGACGTGCTGCGGAACAGCGCGCCCAACAGCGGGATGTCGCCAAGCAGTGGAATCGCGGTGCGCTGCGTCTGGATCTGATCGTCGATCAGGCCGCCGATCACCAGGATCTGCCCATTCTCGATGCTGACGACGTTGCTCAGGGTGCGCTTGTTGGTGATCAGGTTGGACGAGCCGGCGGTGCCGCTGGCGATGCCGGAGATCTCGAGGTTGAGCTTGAGCTTGACGGTATCGCCCTCGCTGATCTGTGGTGTCACCGACAAGGTCAGGCCGACATCCTTGCGATCGATCGTCTGGAACGGATTGACGACGCCGGACGAACTGCTGGTGCCGTTGTTCGAATAACTGCCGGACAGGAATGGAACTTCCTGACCGACCGAGAATTTCGCTTCCTCGTTGTCGAGCGTGACCAGCGAAGGCGTCGACAGGATATTGGTGTTGCCGTCGCCGCGCAGCGCTTGCAGCAGCACACCGAAGATGGTCGAGCCGTGGTTGCCGCCACCGGCGATGTTGATGCCTTGGCCCAGTGCACCAAGGGCCGCTGTGGGACTGCCGCTGGTTGCGTAACTGGTCAGGGCGGTGGTGACCGAGTCGCTGAGGATGCCAGCTGCCGCG
>DATCXY010000063.1:0-4090 GCA_036570585.1 Solimonas sp.
CAACTCAGGCGCGCTCGCGGTCGTCGAAGGCGTCGGCGATCACGGCTGCGAGTACATGACCGGCGGGGTCGTCGTCGTGCTCGGGCGTACCGGCGTCAATTTCGGCGCGGGCATGACCGGCGGCTTCGCTTACGTGCTCGATGAGAAGCGCAACTTCGTCGATCGCTATAACCACGAGCTGATCGACATTCACCGCGTGGTCTCCGAATCGATGGAGGCCCACGAGCACTACCTGCGCACACTGATCGGCGAGTACGCAAAAGTGACCGGTTCGAGCTGGGCGCAGCAGATCCTCGAGGACTGGGCCGATTACGTCGGCAAGTTCTGGCTGGTGAAGCCGCGCGCCGCCGAGATCGGATCACTGATCGATTCCGTGCGCGCCGCCGCTTAAAACAGACTCAAGGTCAATCGAAATGGGCGCCAAGAATCTCAACCAGTTCCTCGATCTGCCGCGGCAGGATCCGAAGAAAGTACAAGCGGAAGTCCGCATTCACGACTTCCGCGAAATCTACGGCCAGTTCCCGGCCGATCAGGCGGCAGCCCAGTCCGGGCGCTGTCTCGGCTGCGGCAATCCGTATTGCGAGTGGAAATGTCCGGTCAGCAATTTCATTCCCAACTGGCTGAAGCTGGTCGAGGAAGGCAATCTGCTGCTGGCGGCCGAGCTCCTGCATCAGACCAACACGCTGCCGGATATCTGCGGTCGTGTCTGTCCGCAGGATCGGCTGTGTGAAGGTGCGTGCACGCTCAATGACGGCTTCGGCGCGGTAACGATCGGCAGCATTGAAAAGTACATCGCCGACGAAGCGCTCAAGCAGGGCTGGCGTCCGGACATGTCCAAGGTGCGCTGGACCAAGAAGAAAGTCGCGATCGTCGGCGCCGGTCCGGCCGGCCTCGGCTGCGCCGACATTCTCGTGCGCAACGGCGTCAAGGCGGTCGTGTTCGATCGCAACAGCGAAATCGGCGGCCTGATCACGTTCGGCATCCCGCCGTTCAAGCTCGAAAAGGAGGTCATCAAGCGCCGCCGCGACGTGCTCGAAGGCATGGGCGTCGAATTCAGGCTCAACATCGAAATCGGCAAGGACATTGAATTCGACACGCTGTTGAAGGACTACGATGCCGTGTTTCTTGGCATGGGCACCTACACCTACATGAAAGGTGACTTCCCCGGCGAGAACCTGCCCGGCGTCCATGAGGCCTTGCCGTTTCTCGTCGCCAACATCAACCGCGTACTGGAGCGCGGCAATGACGCCGACATGGCGTTCGATGTGAAGAACCAGCGCGTGGTCGTGCTCGGCGGCGGTGATACCGCGATGGACTGCAACCGCACTTCGGTGCGCCAGAGCGCCGACAGCGTCACCTGCGTCTATCGTCGCGACGAAGAGAACATGCCGGGCTCGCGTCGCGAAGTCGCCAACGCCAAGGAAGAGGGCGTCGAGTTTCTGTTCAACCGCACGCCGGTCGAGATCGTCGGTACCGACAAGGTCGAAGGCGTGAAGGTCGTCACCACCACGCTTGGCGCGGCCGACGCGCGCGGTCGTCGCAAGCCGCAGATCGTGCCGGGCTCGGAACAGATCATTCCGGCGGATCGCGTCATTGTCGCATTCGGTTTTCGGCCGAGCCCGGCGTCGTGGTTCGAACCGCACACCATCAAGCTGCACGAGGACGGTCGCGTCAAAGTGCACGGCGAGGTGTTGGCCAAGCACAAGTTCCAGACGGCCAACGCGAAGGTGTTCGCTGGTGGCGATATGGTCCGCGGCTCGGACCTCGTCGTCACCGCGGTGTTCGAAGGGCGCGAAGCTGCCGAAGGCATCCTCGACTATCTGAAGGTCTGAGGCCTCCGCCGAACGTGCGCAGCGTATTGAAAAAGGCCCGCGACGCGGGCCTTTTTCATGTCCTTGTGCACAGCGGCAGCCACGGTCGCCAATGGCGGCCGAGTTCGCCCAGCCAGTGTTCGAAGTTCACGTTCAGATGCAGATCGAGCACGAGCATCACCAGCACGGCGGCGGCGGCGACCGACACGACGAACGGGAAGCGGCCGATGGGCAATGGTCCGGCACGCGTGACAAACAGCAACAAGGCGAGCGCGCCGATCAGCATGCCGAAAATGATTTCCGCGATGCTGTGCGCATGCAGCGCATAACGTGACCACGCGATTGCCACGATCCAGACGCATCCGAGCAGTGGCAGCGCCAACGGTCGCCAGCGTGCGTGATCGCGCGCCGCGCAGATCGTGATCGCCCCATAGACGAACAGACTGAAACCGGCGTGTCCGCTCGGGCTGCGCAAGCCGAATGCCGGCCGTGGGCAGCCATGAAAATAAATCTTCAGTCCCGCGATGACGCCGACACAGAGTGCCAACACGCAGATCCACACGAGGGTGGCGCGCACGCCGGCTTCACGTGCCAGCCATGCGGCAAGCAGGGCCGACAGCAACAGCAGAATACTGGTGTTGCCGAAGGTGGACAGGATTTCAATCATGAAAGCGAGCAACGAGGACGTGTCGATCAGCAGCGCTGCAATGGACACCGGCTTCGCGTCAGACGTTCCATCTGAAGCATCGCGATGCGGACGCGACGCATAGAATGCAGCATCCCTCTTTCACTTGCTGCCCCATGTCCGAAATTTTACTGAGCCCCGCCGAAGCCCGCGTCGTTGCATCGCTGGTCGAGAAGTCGATCACCACGCCGGCGTACTACCCGATGACGACCAATGCGCTGATGCTGGCGGCCAATCAGAAGACCTCGCGCAATCCGGTGCTGAGCCTGACGGAGGGCGAGGTCGGCAATGCGCTGAACCGGCTCGAAGAACTGAAGCTGATCGGCCGCGACAGTTTCAGCAGCCGCGCGCAGAAATGGCGGCAGCAGTTCCTGCATCAGATGATGCTGAAAACACCGACGCAGGCAGTATTGGTGACGCTGATGCTGCGCGGTCCGCAGACGTTCGCGGAACTGCGCAGCAATGCCGCGAGCCTGAATGGCCCGAACGACGACGACGGCATCCGCGCCGCGCTTGACGATCTGGCCGATCGTGCGCAACCACTCGCCGCGCAGCTGCCGCGCGCATCCGGGCAGTCAGCGGTCCGTTACGGACACATGCTGTGCGGCGCCGAAGCATTTGCAGCGGCCGCCGAAACCGTTTCGTCTGCGCCCGAGCGGCGCGTCGAAACCGGCGGGCGGGTCGAGGCACTGGAGGCGCGTATTGCGGCGCTCGAAACGCGGCTCGCCGAACTCGAACAGTCACTTGGCGTCGGCAGCACGGCCGGCAATTGATGCCGCGCGCAAGACGCGCGCTCAATGCACCATCAGGAACACCTGCAGCTCACCGACCAGGAAACCGAGCACCGCGCCGACCGCGATCAGGATCCACTCGTCTTCCTTGAACACCGGTCGCAGCATGCCTTCGAACTGTTCGGCGGTGAGCTTCTGCATCTTGGTGGTCAGCGTGTTGCGGATGTCCATGGCGTTTTCGGCATAGCCGTTGATCGACTGCAGCGCGAGCGGCAGCTCGCGGATCAGGCTGTCGGCGACCGCCTCCTTCATCTCGATGTATTTCTTCGAGCCGATCAGCATCGAGACCAGCGGCCGCGCGGCGCCGGCTTGCTCGTCGACGGCCTGTTTGACGTGACGCTGCAGCAGTGCCAGCACGCGATCGGATAGCGGGCCTTGCAGCACCGCAATCCAGATCTTCTCGGGCGTCAGCAACTGATCGGCGATCAAGTTGCCGTAATCGTGTGCGACTTCCTGTTGGCGCCGCAGGAACAAACCCTGCACGGTCAGGCCGAGCACGCGGCGTGGCCGCAGCGGTCGGAACAACATCTGCAGCGCCAGCCAGTCGCTGGCGAAGCCGACGAACAGGCCGAACGCCGGCAGCATCCACGGTTGTTTCCATAGCACCCAGCAGATCATTTGTACGATGCCGATACCGAAGCCGAAGTAGAAACCGGCGGTACCGAAGAACTTGAATTCCTGCTTGCCGGTTTCCGAGAAAATGCGGTTCAGCAACTTCTTGTCACGGACCAGATTGCTGACGACCATGGTCTTGAGGTCGAACAGGCGGTCGATGTGATCCCGCACATCACCCATGATCTCGG
>DATCXY010000064.1:0-4545 GCA_036570585.1 Solimonas sp.
GACCGGTCTTGCGGCCAGCGCGATCGACCATTTCGAAGTCAACGAAGCGTTTGCCTGCGTGCCGCTGGCCTGGCAACGCGAATTCGCGATCGACCCGGCGCGACTCAATCCCTGCGGTGGCGCGATCGCGATCGGCCATCCGCTGGGCGCATCGGGCGCGCGCCTGATGACGACCATGCTGCATGCGCTCGAGCGCAGCGGTGGCCGTTACGGCCTGCAGACCATGTGCGAGGCCGGCGGCATGGCCAACGCCACGATCATCGAACGACTGTAGGGCTTGTTAACACTGATGGCCCTAGGAGACTGACATGCAGATCCAGAATATCGGCGCGGTCGTGACCGGCGGCGCATCCGGGCTCGGCAAAGCCACGGCGCAGCGACTGATCGCGCTCGGTGCGCGCGTGACGATTGCCGATTTGCCATCATCGGACGGTGCCGCGGTCGCCGAACAATTGGGACACGGCACGCGCTTCGTGGCCGCCGATGTCACCGACGAGGAACAAATGAAGGCGGTGTTCAGTGCGGCCGCCGCGCAGGCGCCGCTGCGCGTCACCGTGCACTGTGCAGGCCGCGGCGCACCGCTGCGCATCCTCGACAAGAATGGCGAACCCGGATCGCTGCAAACCTATGCCGGCGTGATCCAGACCAATCTGATCGGCAGTTTCAATACCCTGCGTCTGGCCGCGCACGCGATGGCCGGCAATCCTTTGGTCGATGGCGAGCGCGGCGTGATCATCATGACCGCGTCGATCGCCGCCTACGAAGGTCAGATCGGCCAGATTCCATACGCTTCGTCGAAGGCCGGCGTGATCGGCATGACGCTGGTCGCGGCGCGCGATCTGGCGTCGAAGGCGATCCGCGTCTGCACGATCGCGCCCGGCATTTTCGACACGCCGCTGCTCGCACGCGTGTCCGATGAAGTGCGCGCCTCTCTGGGCAAATCGGTGCCACACCCGGCACGGCTCGGACATCCCGACGAGTTCGCGTTGATGGCAACGCAGATCATCGAAAACCCGATGCTCAACGGCGAGACCATCCGTCTCGATGGCGCACTGCGGATGGCGCCGCGCTGACGCCATGGAGTCCAGATCAATGCCTGAAGTCACGCTGCAAATCGAATCGGCGGTCGCGATCGTCACGATCAACCGGCCCGATGCGCGCAACGCCGTCGACCGCGCGGTCGCCGAAGGCCTGGCGCGCGCAAGCGAACAAGTCGAGAACGATCGCAATGTCCGTGTCGGCATCATCACCGGTGCCGGCGGGCACTTCTGTGCCGGCATGGACCTCAAAGCGTTCCTGCGCGGCGAGATCGTGCGGATCCCCGGCCGCGGCTTTGCCGGCTTCACGCAGGCGCCGCTCGCCAAGCCATGGATTGCCGCGGTCGAGGGCTATGCGCTCGGCGGCGGTTTCGAGATCGCGCTGACTTGCGATCTGATCGTCGCGGGCGACAGCGCACGCTTCGGGCTGCCCGAGGTCAAGCGCGGGCTGGTTGCCAATGCCGGCGGGCTGGTCCGGCTGCCGCGGCAGTTGCCGCGCCGCATTGCCAGCGAACTGGTCCTCACTGGCGAACTGGTTGCGCCGCCATGGCTCGCCTCGCACGGCTTGATCAACCGCGTCGTCGAATCGGGCACTGCACTGGATGCCGCGCTTGCACTCGCAAAGCAGATTGCCGGCAACGGTCCACTCGCGATCGCCGCCAGCAAACGCGTGATGCAGGACAGCGCCGACTGGACCAGCGGCGAGTTGTTCGAACGCCAGAACCTCGTGACCGCGCCGGTGTTCGCATCCGCCGATGCGCGCGAAGGCGCCAGCGCATTTGCCGAGAAGCGAACGCCGAACTGGCGCGGCGAATGACGGCACTCAATCATCGACCCGGAGCACATCCATGAACGCAGCTGAGCCCGATCACAA
The DNA here is from genome assembly GCA_036570585.1 of Solimonas sp. Taxonomy (GTDB): domain Bacteria; phylum Pseudomonadota; class Gammaproteobacteria; order Nevskiales; family Nevskiaceae; genus Solimonas. Next base: position 1,912 of record DATCXY010000064.1, read on the forward strand.
AACCCTGCTTGCCATCTATCAGAAGATGGCACTGATCAAGCACAGCGATGATCGCGTCATTGGCGCGATGAAGGCCGGCCGCATGCAGATGCCCTACTACTCCGCGCGCGGCCAGGAATGCATCCCGGCCGCGATCAGCGTACTGCTGAATGACGAGGACTATCTCGTCACGATCTACCGCGGCGTGCACGACATGCTCGCCAAGGGTCTGCCGGCCAAGCTGCTGTGGGCCGAACTGGCCGGCAAGGCCACCGGCAGCTGCAAGGGCAAAGGTGGGCCGATGCATCTGACCTATCCATCCAAGGGCTGCATGGTCACGACCGGCATCGTCGGCGCGAGCATGCCGATCGCCTGCGGTCTTGCGCTGGCCGCGCAGCTGCGCGGCGAAACGCGCGTGACGGTCGCCAACTTCGGTGATGGCGCTTCGAACATCGGCGCATTCCATGAATCGCTGAACCTTGCAGCGGTGTGGAAGCTGCCGGTGATCTTCGTCTGCCAGAACAATCAGTACGCCGAGCACACGAGCTACGCCAAGGGCACCTCGTGTGAACGGATTGCCGACCGTGCCGCGAGCTACCGGATACCGGGCGTGCGGGTCGATGGCAATGAGCCACGCGCGGTCTATCAGGCGGCGCATGCCGCGATCGCGCGCGCACGTGCCGGCGATGGGCCGACGCTGATCGAGGCGATGACCTTTCGCTTCAACGGACATCTGATCGGCGACATGGGCGAGTACATCCCGAAGGCCGACTACGCGGCGGCCAAGGCGGCCGATCCGTATCCGCGCTTTCGTCAGTGGCTGCAGGACCAGGGCCACGCCAGCGACGCCGAGCTTGACGCCATCGACGCCGCGGTTCGTCAGGAGATCGACGAAGCCGAGGCGTTCGCGATGAGCAGCCCTCCGCCTGACGCGATCGAAGTCAAGCGCGACGTCTACGCCTATGAAATCGCCTGAGTACGCCAATGAACACTGAATCGAAAGCACGGGCCAATCTGCTGCAGTCACTGAACTGGGCACTGCACGACGCGATGGACGCCGACTCCAGCGTCATCGTGTTTGGCGAGGAAGTGGCAGATCCGGAAGGCGGCGGCATCGTCAAGGTCACGCAGGGCTTGTCGAGCAAGTTCGGCAACCGCGTGCGCTCGACGCCTATCTCCGAAATGGCGTTCATGGGCACGGCGGTCGGCGCCGCGGTCGGCGGCTTCAAGCCGGTCGTCGAGATCATGCTGATGAACTTTGTCGCGGTCTGCATGGACCAGATCACCAATCACGCCGCCAAGCTGCGCTTCATGTCCGGCGGACAGACGCATGTGCCGATGGTCATTCGCACCATGACCGGCTCCGGCACGCAAAACGGCGGCCAGCACTCGGATTTTCTCGAAGCCTGGTTCTGTCATACCCCGGGCATCAAGGTTGTGGCGCCGTCGAATCCGGTCGATGGCTATGGCCTGCTGCGCTCGGCGATCGAGGATCCGGATCCGGTGCTGTTCATCGAACACCTACCCAGCTACTGGCTGCCAGGCGCCGCGCCCGAGCGTGGCAGCAAGGTGCCGATCGGCAAGGCGCGGATCGATCGCGAAGGCCGCGATGTCACGGTGATCGGCTACAGCCGTGCGATGCACGACATCGCGCCGGTCGCGGCGAAGCTGACGGCAGAAGGCATCAGTGTCGAAGTGATCGATCTGCGCACGGTCAGTCCGCTCGACATGGACACCGTCCTCAGTTCGGTGAAGAAGACCGGCCGCGCCGTCGTCGTGCACGAAGGCGTGAAATCGTTCGGCGTCGGCGCCGAGGTGTCGTCGCGCATCCACGAATCGCTGTTTCGCGAACTCAAGGCGCCGGTCGCGCGCGTTGCCAGCAACGACAGTCCGGTCCCCTATGCGCCGCCGCTCGAAGCCGCATTTCTGTACAGCCACGCCGAACTCGAAGCGGCCATCCGCAAAACGCTTGCCTGAACCGGACATCGACATGAGCACGCAGATCCTGCTTCCCAAAATTGGCTTCTCGATGAACGAAGGCACGATCGCCGAGTGGCTGGTCGCCGATGGCGCCGAAGTCCGTCAGGGTGAGCCGCTGTATTCGCTCGAATCTGAAAAGTCGGTGCAGGAAATCGAGGCGCCGGCAAGCGGTCGCCTGAAAATCCTCAAGCCGACCGGAGAGGTTTTCGGCGTCGGCACCGTGATCGGCGAGATCGTGTGACGCGCAGCGCGTACGACGGAATCCTGTCGTGAATCAGGGACCGCTGGCGGGCGTCAAGGTGCTCGAAATCCAGAGCATGGGCCCCGGCCCGTTCGCCGCAATGGTGCTCGCCAATCTCGGCGCCAACGTGTTGCGCATCGCAAGCCCCGCGTCGCGCACGCAGCCACCGTTCAATCCGGTGCTCGATCGCGGTCGTTGTGGCGAGCGGGTGATCGACCTGAAATCGCCAGCCGGTCGCACCCAGCTCCTCGGCCTGATCGAACAGGCCGACGTGCTGATCGAGGGCTTCCGTCCCGGCGTGATGGAACGGCTTGGCGTCGGTCCCGATGAATGCCTGGCACGCAATGCGCAGCTGATCTACGGCCGCATCACCGGCTGGGGTCGTGACGGTCCGCTCGCGCAGACACCCGGCCACGACATCAACTACCTCGCGC
>DATCXY010000065.1:0-4079 GCA_036570585.1 Solimonas sp.
TGTCCGGCGATGATCTGATCGCGACGGCGGTGGCGAGCACCAGCGTGGTGGCCCCATTCTATTTTGCTGTCGAGTCGAACGGTTCTATTTCCTTCGTCTGATCTAAATGACCAACCACCCACGCTACGCCGCCAGCGCCCCCACCGGCATCATCGAGCTGCGCTGCATGGAGTTGAATCACTCGTCGTTCGATGAGCCGTTTCGAGTGGTGTGCGACTGGCAAGACTGGACGGTGACGTTGGAAACCGACGAGGAAGCGACGTTCAAGGCCGGGCAGTTCCGCACGGCGCGGCCGAAGCAGGATGACTCGGGGCGCATCGAGCGGCCGTTGCGGATCGATGCGGCGGACCCTTCGATTGTGCGGAAGTTGTTGGCGCTCACGGCGATGCAGGAGACGGTCCAATGCACGTTCCGCATTTATCTCTCCGACGATCTGACGGCGCCGGTGTTGGCGCCGGAGATCACGTCGCTGGGCGGCTTCAGTTACGCGGGCACGACGCTGACGGCGAGTGCGCGCAGCCCGGATCTGGTGAACCGCAAGTTTGGCCGCAAGTTGTACACGACGGCGAACACGCCGGGGCTGTACCGGTGAGCGCGACGCGGCACGCGGCCGATGCGTACATCGGCATTCCGTTTGTCGATGACGGCAAGACGCGCGCGGGCGTGCATTGCTGGGGTTTGCTGCAGATGTATTACGCGGAGCAGCTCGGCATCACCCTCCCCGACTATCCGCTGACGGCGGCTGATCGCGACGGCACCGCGGCGGCGCTGCGCGATGCGATTGCCGCCGGCGAGTGGCTGCCGGTCGACACACCGATCGACGGCGACATGGTGACGATGGCGCACCAGCGCGACCCGTGCCACATCGGCATGTTCGCGGCCGGCATGGTGCTGCACGCGACGTCGATCAGCGGATCGGTGATCGCCGAAACGATGCCGCATCTGCGCGCTCGCGGCTACGGTCGCGTGCGGTTCTACAGGAGTGCGGCTCGTGGGGCATGACGTCAATCTGAATCCGTTCTCGCGGGATTTCTACAGCTGGGACACAGTGCTGACGCTGTACACCGGCGGCGGATGGTGGCTCACGGGTCGACTGTTCGATTACGCAGTGGGCTTGCTGCAGCCCGACGTGCCGAAAGCCCTGGAACAAGGACAAGCGTATTCGCTGCAGAACAAGCAGAACTCGGTTCGCCTCGGTGCAAGCAAACCGGTGCTGTATGGCAAGTTCCGCATCTACCCGAACACGGGAAGCCAGGCGTGGACCGAATACATCGACAACGTGCAGTACGTGAACGTGCTGCTCGACGTGACGCTGGGCAAGGCGCAAGAGCTGCAATTGCTGCTCGGCGACACGCCGCTGGAAAACTTCGCCGGCGTGCAATCGCAAACGTACGCGCCCGGCGAAACGGTGGCCATGTTCCACAACAATGTCTACACGAATCCGGATGTGAACGATCTGGAGATGGTGACGATCGGCACGACCATGGGGCCGGCGCAGCTGACGTTCAGTGCTGACGATCACACCATCACCGCGCCCACTGGCATTTTCACGAAGGTCGAAGCGGATGACCGCGTTGCGATCACCGGCAGTCAGTTCAACGATGGCGTGGTCAAGGTCGCGGAGATCAGTGGAGACCTGAAGACGCTGACCATCAGCGGCGTGCTCGTCGATGAGACGCCGCCGCGCACGCCGCCGACGCTGGCGACGATCACGCGCGCATCCGATGGGATGACCTACGGCCCTGCCCGCTTCAATTTCGACGCCGACACGCAGCGCATCACCGCAGTTGACGCCGTGACAGACGGTGTGGACCTCTCGACGCTCGCGCCCGGCGAGCAGATCACGGTCGCGGATTCCGTGCTCAACGACCAGACCACGACGGTGCTGAGCGCGGACACGGGCGGCACGTTCGTGGCAGTAACCAGCGATCTCACCGAAGAGGAAGCGGAAGACCCGCCGAACTCCGAAACCACCATCACGCTGGTGTCGCAGGACGTGGGGCCTTTCTTTGCGAACAAAGCCGGGACCAACATCAGCCAGTTCTCGGTTGATATATCGCACCCGAAAGGTCTGTACTCGGTCAACGACAAGGGCAAGCTGCGCGACAGCACTTCGACGCATCGCGTAGAGTGGCGGCGTGAAGGCGACACCGATTACACGCTGGCGGCCGACGAGTCATTCACTGCACGGCTGAACACGCCGCAGCGGTTCACGCGCACATACGAGGTGCCGCCGACGGTGACCGGCCGCATCGAAGTCAAGGTCACGCGTACCAACGAGACGGCGGCGGACTCGAGGGAAATGAACGAGAGCCACTGGGTTGGCTTGCGCGGCTTTGTCCTGCCGCCCACCGGCACGCCGGACCCGGACGGGCCGATCTACGACGTCGGCGACACCGGCCACTACGCCTACCCCGACATGACCAAGCTCGCGATCCGCGCGAAGGTGACCGGGCAGATCGTCAGCGGCATGGCGCAACGGTTCAATGGGTGGTTCCAGCGGCTGATCGATGTGTGGGACGGCGAGAACTGGATTGCAGACCAGCCGAGCAGCAGCATCGCGTGGATCTACGCCGATGCGATCCACAACAGTGACTACGGACTGGGGCGCGCGCGCAGCGAGATCGATGTGGAGACGTTGGCGGCGCTCGATGCGCTGTGGACCGCGCGCGGCGATTCCTTCAACTTCTATTTCGACAACGGCGGCACCTGGTGGGAGGCGGCGGGCAAGATCTTGCGCTGCGGACGAGCCGAACCGCTGTACGACGGCCGGTCGTTCTCCGCGGTACGCGACGAGCCGCGCGCGTTGCGCACCGCACTGTTCAGCGATCAAAGCGTCCTGAAGGGCTCATTCAACCTGCAGTTCTCGCTGCCGGATGAAGACACCGCGCAGGGCGTGCGCGTGACGTACTGGGACGCGGAGACCGGCGAGCAGAAGCAGGTGATGTGCGGCGATGACGTGAACACGCTCGAAGTCAGCCTCGACGGCTGTACATCGCGCCAGCAAGCGTTCAACGAGGGATGGTTCCAGCTGAATCAGATCAAGTACCGCCGCTCAAGCGTGAAGTTTGGTACCGAGATGGCGGGCTTCGTGCCGATGCGCGGCGAGTTCGCAACGGTGCAGGCGGAGATCATCCAGTGGGGCCAGAGCGCGCGCGTGCTGGAGCGGCAGGGGCGCGCTCTGCGCCTTGACCAGCGGCTCGACTGGAGTGTGGGCACGGAATTCCGGGCATTCCTGCGCGACGAGGAAGGCTCGCCGACGGCGTCGCTCGGGTGCAGCCGCGGCATCGCCGACGACTGGCTGGTGCTGGCGGCCGATCCGCCGATCGACGTGTTCACGATCGACGACGATCAAGAGCCGACGCACGTCACGCTCGGCGTGCCGGACTACGAGCCGACCGACATCATCATTCAGGGGACCGAAGACGATGACGAATACCACACGACGATCAACGCGGTGATCGAAGACGCGCGCGTGCATGCCGATCCGGGGACGGCGCCGGCGGAGTGAACCCAAACTTATTTCTTGCTGCGGACAACCAATCGTTCTGCGAGCCCGGCCAGAGCCTTGATGTCATCGTCCGGTAGCTGGGCAACAGCGAGGTCGAGCCGCCACTTCAACTCAGTGTCGTAAGCTTTGGTCGGCATTTTGTACGCGCCACGGGGCTCGCCGATCGCCAGGGAATCGCGCCGAACTTGCGGCAGCAAATTCCAATAATGGATGCCGCCGACCCAGCCGCTAGCGAGCTTGCCGAGCTCATGCGTGGGGATCTCGATTTCGGGTTTCTTTAGATCGAAGTCCAATAACGGGAAATTGATAAACGCAAGGCAGACGTACAGCGTCGCCGGGCGGCGAAACGCGGCCATCACGCTGTTGCCATTCCCCAGGCCTGACCAGCCATGTGACCAGCCGTCGCTTTCAGGGAAGCGCGCCCAGAACTCCTGCTGTTCAACGCCGGCGTGCATCTGCTCGACCAAGTACGGCGCACCCTCGCCCGTCAGCAGCCAACTCAGGTTGACGCGCTCCTCTGTCACCAGCGGGATGAGCTTGTCGACCTTCCGCATGTGACCGTTGCGAA
>DATCXY010000066.1:0-3701 GCA_036570585.1 Solimonas sp.
ATGTACCTGAGCGGGCGCTTCACGCTGGCGACGCGCAAGGCGCTGACACTGCCGGAGTCGGCGATCGTGCTGCGTGACGGCAACAGCTATGTGATGCAGGTCGACGCGCAGCACCACGCGCATCAGCTCAAGGTGGACAGCGGGCGACGGCGCGATGGTGCGATCGAGATTCTCAATGCACTCGCTCCGGACGCGCGCTTCGTGAAGTCCGGCGGGGCATTCCTCAGCGAAGGCGATCTCGTCAGCATCACGTCGGACGCGGCCAAGTCATGAATTTTTCCGCATGGTCGATCCGGCGACCGACGCCGGCCATCCTGCTGTTCTTCATGCTGACCATCGCCGGCCTGGTCGCATTTTCGCGACTCGGCATACAAAGCATGCCGGACATGGAGTTCCCCAGCGTATCGCTGGTGGCGACCGATCCCGGTGCGTCGCCCGAGCAGCTGGAAGCCGCGGTTGCGCGGCCGATCGAAAACGCGATCTCGACGATCGGCAGCGTTCGCCACGTCTCTACCACGATCAACGACAGTGTCGTCACGATCATGACCGAGTTCACCTACGAGAAGCAGACCGAGCAGGCGGTACTCGATGTGCGCGATGCGGTGTCGCGCATCCGTTCGACGCTGCCGACGGAAATGCAGGAGCCGGTGGTTTCACGCGTCGAAATTGCCGGTCTGCCGATGATGAGCTATGCGGTGTCTTCACCGAGCATGGACGATGCGGATCTGTCGTGGTTCGTCGACAACGTGGTGTCGCGCTCACTGCTGCAAAGCCGAGGTGTTTCGCAGGTGCGCCGGCAGGGTGGCGTCACGCGGGAAATACGTGTCGAACTCGACCCGGATCGCCTGAAAGCGCTGGGCGTGACGGCGGGCGAAATCAGCAACCAGTTGCGCAGCATGCAGCAAGAAGCCCCGGGCGGTCGCAGCGATCTCAATGGACTCGTGCAATCGGTGCGCACGCTCGGCACCGTGAGCAGTGCCGCAGAACTTGCGCAAGTGTCACTGCCCCTGCCGGACGGCCGACGCCCACGACTCGCCGATATTGCGACCGTGAAGGACACGCATGCACAACGCAGCCAGCTGGCATTGCTCGACGGCAAGCCGGTGATCGGCTTCGACGTGATGCGCGCGCGTGGTCATGATGATGTCGGCACTTCGAAAGGCGTCTATGCGGCCATCGGCGAGCTCAAGCGAGCGCACCCGGAAATCCACTTCACCGAAGTGGCGAACACGGTCGACTTCAGTCGCTCGGAGTACGAATCGGCGATGCGCGCGCTGTACGAGGGCTGCATCCTCGCCGTGTTGGTGGTGTGGGCATTTCTGCGTGACTGGCGCGCGACGCTAGTGTCGGCGGTCGCCTTGCCGCTGTCGATCATTCCGACCTTCATCCTCATCTCGGCGTTCGGTTACTACCTCAATCTGCTGACATTGCTCGCGCTAACGCTGGTGATCGGCATTCTCGTCGACGACGCCATCGTCGAAGTCGAGAACATCATGCGGCACCTGGAGATGGGTAAGTCGCCCCGTCAGGCCGCGACCGATGCCGCGGACGAGATCGGGCTTGCCGTGATCGCCACCTCACTGACGCTGGTCGCGGTTTTTCTGCCGACGGCGTTCTCGGGCGGCATGACCGGCAGCCTGTTCCGTCAGTTCGGCTGGACGGCGTCGGCCGCCGTGCTGTTTTCGCTGCTGGTCGCGCGCTTGCTGACGCCGATGATGGCGGCGTATCTGCTCAAGCCTCGGCCGCGCCAGCACGTCGATGGCTTGTTGATGACACGTTATCTGAGGGCCGTGCGCTGGTGTCTCGAACACCCACGCAAGACAGTTGCCTCCGCCTCCGCATTCTTTCTCGTTTCCCTGCTGATGATTCATCAGCTGCCGCTGACGTTTCTGGCGAGCTCGGATGCGTCAACCGAGGTTGCGGTGATCGACGGACCGCCCGGCAGTTCGCTGGAGCAGACGCGCGTCCTCGCGGAACGCGCGCGCAAGTTGCTCGCGACCGTGCCGGAAGTGCAGTCGGTCTACACGACCATCGGTGCCGGCGTGCAGACCGGCAACATCCGCTCGGACATGGCTGCCGCCGAGGCCAACAAGGCGCAGTTGACGGCGCGGCTGAGCCCGCCCAATCACAAGCGCCGCACCGTCGAACAGATCCGAGTTGCCATGCGCGAAGCGCTCGCGCCGCTGCCCGGCGCGCGCGTCAGCATCGGCCGCGGCACGCCCGGCGAAAAAATGACGCTGATGCTGGCCGGCAGCGATCCGGTTTTGCTGACGCGCAGTGCGCGCGCGGTTGAAGCCGATCTGCGCACGCTGCATGGCATCGGCACGGTGACGTCGACCGCCAGCCTGTTGCGCCCGGAGATCGTGATCCGCCCGGACTTCGCGCGTGCGGCGGCGCTCGGTATCACCTCGGCGGCGATCGGCGACGTCGTCCGTGTGGCGACCGTTGGCGACTATGACTTCAATCTGCCACGGCTGAACCTGCCCGGCCGTCAGGTCTACGTGCGCGTGCAATTGAATCCGGCGGCGCGCGCTGCCCCGGAAACGATCGGGCAGCTGACCGTCCGCAGCGATCAGGGCGCTGCGGTGCCGCTCGACAATATCGCTGACATCTCGGTGGCCGGCGGCCCCGCGCAGATCGATCGCTACGACCGTGATCGCATCGTCACGCTGAGCCTCGATCTCGAAGGTCGGCCGGTCAGTGAAGTGCTGAAGGAAGCGCGGGCGCTGCCTTCGCTGAAGACCTTGCCGCCGGACGTGAAATTGGTGCTGTCCGGTGACATTGAATACATCACGGAAATGGTGACCAGCTTCGTGCTGGCCATGCTGGCCGGCATCTTCTGCGTCTACGCCGTAATGGTGCTGCTGTTCCACGATTTCGGGCAGCCGGCCACGGTGCTCGCTGCGCTGCCGCTGGCGTCGACCGGTGCGCTGGGCCTGCTGTGGCTGTACGGCCTGCCCTTGTCGATGCCGGCGCTGATCGGCTTGTTGATGCTGATCGGCATCGTCACCAAGAATTCGATTCTGCTGGTCGACTACGTGGTCATGGCACGGCGCGATCTCGGCATGAGTCGCGTCGATGCCTTGATGGACGCCTGCCACAAGCGTGCGCGGCCGATCGTCATGACCACGGTAGCGATGACTGCCGGCATGCTGCCGATTGTGCTCGGACTGCATGGTGACGACAGCTTCCGTCGGCCGATGGGGCTGGTCGTGGTCGGCGGCCTTATTACGTCGACGATCCTGAGTCTGCTGGTCGTGCCGGTGGTGTTCACGATCGTCGACGAGGTTCGCATGCGTGTCGCCGGGCGAATGGGCTGGACGGCAACCGATATCGACGAAAAACGCCTGAGCCACTCGCTCTAGAAGTGCGCGAAATCGTCATCCGGCGATCGCGCCATCCGGCCTGTCGTTGCAGCCTGATTGATCGTCAGCGTTGATTAACCTGGATTTACGCGGCAGCGCCATGCGCTGTCGCCGCGCCACGCCTTGAATTCACGCGGAACGTCGCCTAGCGTAGCGGCCCCGGCCGGCGGTGGCGCCCGCTCGTGTCTGATGCGCGCCACCCGGATCAACACCTGCCGGCCCAATTGACGCGGTGGCGGCCAGGAGATGCATACATGACGGACTTGATGCGCGAAGCGTGCCTGATCGACGGACAGTGGGTGACCGCTGACAAATGGATCGACGTCGACAACCCGG
>DATCXY010000067.1:0-8703 GCA_036570585.1 Solimonas sp.
TGAAGCTGTCGAAGATGCGCTTGCCGGGATCTTCATCGAGTTGGTCGACCAGCGTGCCGGTCGGCGCGAGGATCAGCGGCGTGTTGTTCTCCACGGCCACGCCGTGTCCACTGCGCAATCCCATCCAGATCAGTGCAAAGCTGCCGATGACGATGATCATGACGATCAGCTTGAGCACACCGCTGACCAGCATCCACAGAAAGTTGAACAGCCGGCCAAACACGGAACGCGGTTTGTCGCTCATGAATTTTCCGATTTTCTGCGAAGTTCTAGAGGCGTTTCATCACGACCGAGCCTGCTGAATAGCCGGCTCCGAACGCGCACAGCACGGCAATGTCGCCGGCGGCGAGATCATCGTGATACTTGTGGAAGGCAATCACCGATCCGGCCGAGCTGGTATTCGCATACTCGTCGAGAATCACCGGTGCCTCATCGCGTGAAGGATCGCGACCCAGCACTTTACGGGCGATGAATTCATTCATGCTCAGGTTGGCCTGATGCAGGAAAAAGCGCCGTACGCTGTTCGGCGCGATTTCGAGCGAGCCGAGATGCTGAACCATCAGCTCGGAGACCATCGGCACCACTTCCTTGAACACCTTGCGGCCTTCCTGACGGAACAGCACATCGTCCCAGCGACGCGGCGTCAGCTCGCATTCGTTGAGGAAGCCGAAGTTGTTGCGAATGTTGCTCGAGAACTGCGTCAACAAGCGCGTGCCGAGCACTTCGAAGCGATCCTGGGACACGGTATCGTCCAGCGCCTCGACCAGCACCGCGGTCGCCGCGTCGCCGAAAATGAAATGGCAATCGCGGTTGCGCCAGTTCAGATGGCCGCTGCACATCTCCGGATTGATCACCAGCACCGCGCGTGCGCTGCCGAGCCGCACCGCGTCGACCGCAGCCTGGATACCGAAAGCGGCCGAGGCGCAGGCCACGTTCATGTCGTACGCGAACCCCTGAATGCCGAGCAGGTTCTGGATCTCGACCGACAACGCCGGGTACGCACGCGGCATGTTCGAACACGCAGCGATCACGAAATCGACGTCGGCAGCGGTGCGGCCCGCGCGTTCGAGAGCCTGCGTCGCCGCGGCAACCCCCATCTCCGCCAACAGCGAAGGCTCATCATTGCCGCGCGTGGCAATGCGCGGTCGCATGATGTCGAGGTCGAGCACACCGGCCTTGTCCATCACATAACGCGCCTTGATACCGGATGCCTTGGCGATGAACTCGCTGCTCGACGGCGCCATCGCGGTGACGCTGCCGTCGGCAATCGCCGCATTGTTCTCGGCGTTGAAACGCTCCACATAGGCATTGAAACACGCTACCAGCTCGTCGTTGGAGATCGACTGCTGCGGCGTGAACAAACCGGTGCCGGTAATCGCGGCTTTTTTCATAAATTCCTTGCGGATCGCGAAGCGGAAAAACGCGATTCTACTCCAGCGCCCAGCTGGCTCTGGACATCGCCAGCTTGAGCGTGTCGCGTACCTCGTGCTCACCGCGGATCGACAGATGCGAACCCTGATACCACTGTACCGGCACGTCCCAATGCCGCGCGAGTTGCAGCGGATGGTCCGGCACGACGATGCGATCGGCGCTCGCGCCGACAATGAACAGGCGGTCGCGATCGAGTAGCGGCGCCCGCGTCAGCGGCGACACCGGCTTGAGAATATTGCGATACAGCGCTTCGGTGAGACCATGCTCGGCGTAGTAAGCACGATGCCCCGGCGGCGCGAAGCTCCACAACGCCTGCGCCAGATCGACCACCGGAATACCGGCGACAACGAAATCCAGCTCCTTGTCGTAACCCGACAGCAGCGCGGCGTTGTAGCCACCGAGTGAAATGCCATAGACGCCGACGCGCGCGCCCGGCTCATTGGCGCGCAGCCATGCCAGCGTGCGGCGCAAGTCCCACAGTGCCTGTGATTCGGCGTAGACCAGATCGGTCATGTCGCCGTCGAGATAGTGATCGCCGGACCGCCAGCCGGTGCTGCGCGGACCGTGCAGCGGCAGCACCGGCTGGATGATGTTGAGACCGAGCTTCTGATGCAGCCAGCGCGGCGAGAACAGATTCAGGTCCATCCACGGCGCGCCCATCCGGTAGCCGTGGATGCACAGCAGCCAAGGCCGCGGCCGCCCAGGGTGGCGCAGGATGCGCACATGGCATTCGGCATTGTTGACGTGACTCTTCCACGCCGCCGCGTTCGGCAGTTCGGCAGGCGGCACGTAGCCACTGTCGAAACGCAGGATCTCGAACTCGTTGCCATAAATGCGGCCACGGTCGACATAGGTTTCTTCCGGCACCGGTGGCGCGGGGTGCAGCGGTTCCGGCGCCTGATCCCAGCCACGGCTGTGCAGCGCATCGTACATGCGCTGCGCATCTTCGCAGGTGCGCAGCGCATCACTGCCACTGGGCACACGCGCCGACGTGATGAAGTAGCCGAGCACGGTCTCGTCGAACGCCGTCTTGATATCCATGCGCGTCGAGATCTCCGGTGCCGCCGCGCCCGGATACAGCGGCGCGCGCCTGATCGACGCACGGCCGGCGGCGAGAAAGCTCGCGAGCGAACCCAGGCCGGCGAAGAAAGCGGTCCCCAGATCGCTGAATGCCCAGGCTGGCAGCGTCAGCAACATGCCGAACAGCGCACCAGCCGCCATCAGGCTGATCGTGCGGCTATCGCCCGGCATCAGCAGCAGGCTGACGCCGGAGGCCAGCAACAACACGCCGGGCAACAGCGCGAAAACCAACCAGCCCGCGCCGTCATGTGCGAGCAGCCAGTACAGACCGGCGATGATCGGCACCCAGCTCAGCGGGTCCCATTGGCGCGGCTTGGGATATTCCATGCCAGTTCTCTCGTGCGTGGGATTGGGGCCGAGCGCTCGCTCAGCCAAGGATCTGCAACAACATCGCGGTGCTGCCAGCCAGCGTCAGGAGCAGCGCCGACTGTGCCGGCCAGCGCCAACTCAAGCGCCGCCACTGGCTCCAGACTGTGGCAGCGGACGCGGCCGTCAGCACCATGAAGACCAGCGTCACCTTCAGCACCACATACCACTGGCTGCGCATGCGCGGCGCGGCATCCAGGTGCACGGCATAGATGATGCTGACGGCACCCAGTGTCAGGGCAAAACTGCCCGCCAAAGCCAGAAGGAGGACGTTGAACAGATTCAGTGCTTTCATCGAGTCGGATGGCGTTGTCGGTACTGCCGCATCGGCAGGGCCAGCAAGGGGAAAATTTCGCGTGCGACGCGTGGCTGCGCCATCGCCGTACGCAACAACAGATTGACGAAACCACGCAACACGCGATCACGATTGGCGATGATGCCACCGACCAACGGCACGCGGCGATCGTCGATCACGGTGATGTGGTCTTCCGGCTCGGCACCGAAATTGAAACGCACCGTCAGCTGCACGTCGAGCGGCTCCTTCTCGCGCCGACGCTTGCGCCGCGGCTTGGCGATGCTTGCGGTATCACGATCCTGCCTGGCTTTACTTATCATGCGCCGACCCTCTTCTCGGTGAATTCCATGACCGAAAACCTGATCGTCTTCGCGCACGGCAAGGAAAGCGGCCCCTGGGGCATCAAGATCAAGCATCTGGCAAAAACCGCCGAACAACGCGGTTTCGATGTGATCAGTCCCGATTATAGACATACGCAGGAACCGCAGGCCCGCATCGATCAGCTGATCACGCTGCGTCCGCAGGCGCGGCGTCTGGTGCTGGCCGGATCGAGCATGGGCGGCTATGTCTCGGCGATGGCCTGCGCCGCGCTGCGCCCGCAGGCGCTGTTCCTGATGGCGCCCGCCGTGCACTTTCCGTTTCCCGGCTGGGACGGCGAGCCGCAGGACATTCCCAAGCCCTGCACCGTCGTTCACGGCTGGCACGACCGCATCGTGCCACTGGCGCAGGCGCAACGCTTCGCACGCGAACACAACGCCGCACTGCATATCCTCGACTCGGATCACACGCTCAACGATCAGCTGCCGATGCTCGACCGGCTGCTCGACCAGTTGCTGGCCGACGTGCTCTCCGCGTGAACGTCGACGGCGCACTCGCCCGCGCCTATGCGGACGCGCAGTACGTGATCGAGATACCCGACGGTCCGCTCACGCGCCGCATCGGCCACATTGACGCCAATGCCGATGCACGGCTGCGCGCCCACGGCCGCCGCCGGCACTGGTTTATCGTCACGCCATGCAATCCGCGATCGCAAGCTCAGAGCGACACTTACAACGAAGCGCGCCTGCGCGCGATGCGGCAACAGCTTCGTGAGTCCGCCTGTCGGTACGTCGAAACGCTCGCATGCGCCAACGACCGCACGTGGTCGGAGGCGGGTTTCTGCATTTTCGATCTTGCCGAGGACGACGCCCGCATGCTCGGCCGCGCATACGAACAAAACGCGATCGTCGGCGCCGCACTCGACAGCGCGCCGCACCTGATCTGGCTCGACGCCGGCACCGGCGCCAAGCGAGGATCGCAACAAGTATCTAAGGCCTAGAACACCGCGTTCATGCCGGCGCGTCTTCACGCTTTGGCCACGGCTTGTACGCCTGGAACTCCGGCGGCATCCGTTTCGGCCGGCCGCTTTTCATGTCGACGCAGACCCATTGCGTCTGGCCGCGCAGCACGGTCTTGCGATCGGACGCGCGGACGATCTGGTAGCGGCGCCACATGCTGAGGCGGAAGTCGTTCTCGTGCACCCAGGTCGCCAGCCACAACTGCTCGCCGGCAAAGGTCGGCGCCAGATAATCAAGCTCGTGGCGGCGCGCGACGCAACCCGCGCCGAGTTTTTCATAGGCGGCAAAATCAAGCCCGAGACTTTCCGAGTGCGACCACGCGACGCGTTCAAGCAGTGACAGGTAGACGACGTTGTTGGTATGACCGAAGCGATCGACATCCGCCGCTCCGATCGTGGTGACTTCGATGAACGGTGCCGGCACATCCCAGACGCGGTCATTGATGATGCTGTCGTTCATGCGCTGGCCATGCCCTGCGGATCAAAGCTGTGTGCCGACGCCATCGGCCAGTACATCTCGTAGACCTTGTGCGAAGACGGCTTGGCGAGCAGCTCGCCGGGCGCAAGAAACTTGTACAGCGACGACACCAGTCGTACCTCGTTGTGATCGACGCGCCGGACGATGTGATGCGGCTTCAGATCCTTGGGATGCGACAGGCCCGCGGCGCCGACCAACTCACCCAAGGCATGCAGCGTGTTGTGATGGAAATTGCGCACGCGCTCGGCCTTGTCCGGTACCACCAGCGCGCGTTGCCGGGCCTTGTCCTGCGTCGCCACACCGGTCGGACAACGATCGGTGTGGCAGGACCGCGACTGCACACAGCCAAGCGCGAACATGAAGCCGCGCGCCGCATTGCACCAGTCGGCGCCGAATGCCAGCGTGCGCGCCATGTCGAACGCCGAGATGATCTTGCCGCTGGCACCGATGCGGATCTTCTTGCGCAGGTCCAGCCCGACCAGTGTGGTGTGGACCAGTAGCAGGGCTTCCTGCAGCGGCGTGCCGATGTGATCGGCGAACTCCAGGGGCGCGGCACCAGTGCCCCCCTCGCCGCCATCGACGACGATGAAATCCGGCAGCAGGCCGGTCTCCAGCATGGCCTTGCAGATACCGAAGAACTCCCAGGGATGCCCGAATGCGAACTTGAAGCCGACCGGTTTGCCGTCCGACAGCTCGCGCAGCCGGTCAATGAACTCGAGCAGTTCGACCGGCGTCGAAAATGCCGAATGCCCGGCCGGTGAAATGCAGTCGCGGCCCTGCGGTACGCCGCGCGCCTCGGCGATTTCCGCCGTCACTTTCGGCCCCGGCAGCATGCCGCCGTGTCCCGGCTTGGCGCCTTGCGAGAGCTTGATCTCGATCATCTTGACCTGCGGCGTGCGTGCTTGCGCCTTGAACTTCTCGGCATCGAAGCGACCGCTGTCGTCACGACAGCCGAAATAGCCACTGCCCAGTTCCCAGATCAGATCGCCACCGGGCTCACCTTCCTGCTCCGGACGATGGTAGCGACTGATCGAACCTTCGCCGGTGTCATGCGCAAAGCGGCCGAGTTGTGCGCCACGATTGAGCGCGCGGATCGCGTTGGCGGACAGCGCGCCGAAGCTCATCGCCGAAATATTCAGCAGCGAGGCCTGGTACGGCTGCGTGCAGCGATCACCGCCGATTGCGACGCGAAAGTCGATATTGGCGATCGGATGCGGTCGCATCGAATGGTTGATCCATTCATAGCCATTGCCGTAGACATTCTGCTCGGTACCGAACGCGCGCTTGTCCTCGTCGCCCTTGGCGCGCTGATAGACCAGTGAGCGCTGCGCGCGCGAGAACGGCGCGGCCTCGGTGTCGGACTCGAACAGGTACTGGCGCAATTCGGGTCGAATCGACTCGACCAGCCAGCGGATATTGCCGACGATCGGATAATTGCGGCGGATCGCATGCGAAGTCTGCAATAGGTCATAGACTCCGAGCCCGCACAGTAGCGCCGCGATGGCGGTTAGCGCCCACCAGCCGGGATTCAGCTCGCGTGCGGCAAACACCGATGCGATCAGGATCAACACGACCAACGCGGGCGCGTAATGGCGCGGCGAGAGCAGCGGCGGAATCAAGCGCATGAAAAACCCCGAGCAAAAGACTGCGCCGCTTATAACCCCTGCATCGCGTATTTCCAAATCGATCGCCAAAAAGCGCCGCGAAACTCTTCAAACCGCGGCCGGCTTCCGCTAAACTGTCAATCCGTACTGATTTGGTACTGATTCGTGTTGAAGCTCAGCAAACTCGCCGATTACGCCACCGTGCTGATGACGGCGGCCGCGCGCGAGCCGGAGCGCACGCACACCGGCCAGGAACTCGCGGAACGTACGCGGGTGCCATTGCCGACCGTCGCCAAGCTGCTGAAGGCGCTGACGCGCGCCCAGTTGCTGGAGTCGCTGCGCGGCGCACACGGCGGTTATCGCCTGGCGCGCTCGGCCGAGAAGATTTCGGTCGCCGACATCATCGGCGCGCTGGAAGGTCCGATCGCCGTCACCGCCTGCTCGGCGCATGGCACCGAGCTCTGCAGCATCGAGACCAGTTGCGCGACGCGGGCGAACTGGCGACTGATCAATACCGCGATCCATCAGGCGCTGGCCGCAGTGACGCTGGCGCAGATGGCACAGGGCGCGGCGCCGGTCACGCGCAACAGGGCCCCCAGGGAATTTCCGCTGATCCGCGCCTAGCGGGGCAGCACAAACCAGATAGCGACCATATGGCAGCCAATCCCACAGAAATCGAAGCACTGGTCCAGAACCGCAAATACGCGGCGGGCTTCGTCACGGACATCGAATCGGTCAGCGTGCCGCCCGGTTTGTCGGAAGACGTCGTGCGGCTGATTTCGGCAAAGAAGGGCGAGCCGGAATGGCTGCTCGAATTCCGCCTGAAGGCCTATCGTCGCTGGCTGACGATGAGCGAGCCGCGCTGGGCGCACGTGCAATACCCGCAGATCGACTATCAGGCCATCTCGTACTACTCGACACCGAAGTCGATGACGGACGGTCCCAAGTCACTCGACGAAGTCGACCCCAAGCTGCTCGAAACCTACGCCAAGCTTGGTATCCCCTTGCGTGAACAGGAAATGCTCGCCGGTGTGCAAAAGCCGCAAGTCGCGGTCGACGTGGTGTTCGACTCGGTGTCGGTCGGCACCACGTTCCGCAAGAAACTCGCCGAAGCCGGCGTGATCTTCTGTTCGATTTCGGAAGCCGTACGCGAGCATCCGGAACTGGTGAAGAAATATCTCGGCACTGTCGTGCCGTTCGCCGACAACTTCTATGCAACGCTGAACTCGGCCGTATTCACCGACGGCTCATTCGTGTTCGTGCCCAAGGGCGTGCGTTGTCCGATGGAGCTGTCGACGTACTTCCGCATCAACGAACGCAATACCGGCCAGTTCGAGCGCACGCTGATCATCTGCGAAGACGATGCACACGTCTCGTATCTTGAAGGCTGCACCGCACCGCAGCGTGACGAAAACCAGCTGCATGCTGCCGTCGTCGAACTGGTCGCGCTGGATCGTGCCGAGATCAAGTATTCGACCGTACAGAATTGGTATCCGGGCGACGAGAACGGCGTCGGCGGCATCTACAACTTCGTCACCAAACGCGGCGATTGTCGGGGTGTGGCGAGCAAGATCTCGTGGACGCAGGTCGAGACCGGCTCGGCGGTGACCTGGAAATATCCGAGCTGCATCCTGCGCGGCGATGACTCGGTCGGCGAATTCTATTCGGTCGCCCTCACCCATCATCATCAGCAAGCCGACACCGGCACCAAGATGATTCATCTCGGCCGCAACACGAAGTCGACGATCGTCTCCAAGGGCATCGCCGCCGGTCATGGCCAACAGGCTTATCGCGGCCTCGTTCGTATCGGCGAGCGAGCGGAAGGCGCACGCAACCACACACAATGCGACAGCCTGCTGATCGGCGATCGCTGTGGCGCGCATACCTTTCCGTATACCGAAATCCGCAACCCGAGTGCGATCGTCGAGCACGAAGCGACGACCTCGAAGATCAGCGAAGACCAGCTGTTCTACTGTCGCTCACGCGGCATTGGCGAGGAAGACGCCGTATCGATGATCGTCAACGGCTTCTGCAAGGACGTGTTCAAGGAACTGCCGATGGAGTTCGCGGTGGAAGCCCAGAAGCTGCTGCAGGTTTCACTTGAAGGAGCGGT
>DATCXY010000068.1:0-11051 GCA_036570585.1 Solimonas sp.
CAGACAAAGCGAGATAAACGGGTAAATCATCATCACTGGTGTTGATTGACTGCATCTGATCATGTTTCCGGTGCTATCGTTCGTAACCGGCTGGTCTCAGCCGCTGCAACACGACAAGAGCGAACGCCGCGGGTTGGCGTCCGCCGCCACTGTCGATTCGGCATGCCCGGACCCGACAGTCACGAATAGGAGGAGTCTGGATGAGTGGAACCATAACCGCCACGCCACCGGGCGTGACGCCGTATCCGCGCCCCGCGGTCGGCTGGTACGCGACGGTGGTGCTCGCGCTGCTGTATTGGTTCTCGGTGCTCGATCGCTTCATCATCGGCCTGATGGTCGATCCCATCAAGCGTGATCTCGGCCTTACCGATCTGCAGTTCGGCATTCTCCACGGCTCCGCGTTCGCGATCACATTCTCGGTCGTCGGTCTGCTTGCCGGCGCGCTCGCGGATCGTTACAACCGGCGCTGGGTGATCTATGCCGGTGTGACGATCTGGTCGATCGCGACCGCCGCCTGCGGTTTTGCATACAGCTTCTGGCACCTGCTGCTGGCGCGCGTCGGCGTCGGGGCTGGTGAAGCGACGCTCAATCCCTGTGCGACGTCGATGATCACCGATCTGTTTCCGCGCGAGCGCCTGACGACGGCGCTGGCGGTCTATGCAATGGGTTCGACGGTGGGCTCCGGCTGCGCCTATCTGTTTGGCGGCTGGATCGTCACGCTGGTGTCGCATTCGACCACTTTCGTGTTGCCGCTGATTGGCGAGGTGCGGCCGTGGCAGGCGACGTTCTTCATCGTCGGTGTGCCGGGCGCCTTGTTCTCGTTGCTGATTTTCGCGGTACCCGAACCGGTGCGCCGCGGCATGGGGACGGTGCAACGGATCAGCGGCCACTTCTGGCGCGACGCACTGGGTTACTACGCGGCGCTGCTGCGCTTCATGCGCGGTCGCGGCCGCTTCTTCCTGTATCACTACACCGGCTTCGGATTCGCGGCGATGATCGTGACCGGTGCCGGCACCTGGTATCCCGCGTTCATGGGGCGGACGTATGGCTGGAAGGCGGATCAGATCGGCCTGTATCTCGGCTTGACGCTGGTCGCATCGGGCATCGTCGGCAAGCTGGTCGCGGGGCTCGCGGTCGACGCGATGTATCGTCGCGGCATCCGTGATGCTCAGTTCCGCTGGTATGCGGTTGCGTTGCTCGCCGCCACGCCTCTGGGCTTGCTCGCGTTCACCTCCAGCAGTCCGTGGCTGTTCCTCGCGTTCGTCGGTCTGTTCCTGACCGTGCTGTCGCCGTTCATCGCGTGCGCCAATGCTGCATTGAATCTGGTCACGCCGGGCAGCTTGCGCGGCACCGGCATCGCATTCTTCAATGCCACGGCGGGTCTGGTCGGCGCGGCGGTCGGACCGATCCTCGTCGCCGCCTTGTCCGACGATGTCTTTGGAGGCACGACCAATGGTGGCAGCAGCATCGGTCTTGGTCTGGCAACCGCCACGGCCATTTGTTGTCCGCTTGCGGCGATCCTGCTGTTCTGCGGAATGAGGGCGATGCGCGAGGCGGTGCTGGAAGCCGAAGCCAGGCCATGAGCATGCATGCGCAACGGAACACGCGCGTCGATGCCGAGATGGCGCTGCGCGTCGGTCGCGTGCAGCTGGTGCGCAACGTTTGGCATGCGCCGATCGACCAGCAGGGCGCGGCCGACGATCATCACTTGGAACTGTCGCTGCTGCCGAATACCGGCGAGCCGCGGGGTTGCTTCCCGGATCTATGGGGACCGCAGCGCTTCGAGCCGATCGGCGAGATCTTCCTGCTGCCGGCGGCGCAGATGTTTCATGCCAGAAGTCAGTGTCGACAGCAACATTCACTGATCTGCCGCTTCGATCCACGCGCCGTCGACGAATGGTTCGATGGCGAACTGCGCTGGACCGATGGTCGTTTGCGCGGCGGACTCAACATCGTCAGTCGCCGAATTCGCATGGTGCTGTCCGGCATCGCCGAAGAGCTGCGCCAGCCTGGCTTCGCCAGCAATGCCATGGTCGACCTGATGGCCGCGCAGGCGGCGATCGAGCTGTCGCGACATCTGCTCGGATTGGGTGACGGCGTCGCTGTCGGCGGTTTGGCGGTGTGGCAGCTACGCCGCATCGACGAGCGGATTGCCGGCGATCCGCTACCGCCTTCGCTGAACGAGCTGGCACAACTTTGCGGGATCTCGCCACGCCATCTGACGCGCGCGTTTCGCGCCAGCCGCGGCTGCTCGATCGGCGAACATCTGGCCGCGCATCGGATCGAACAGTCGCGGCAAATGCTTGCGGCCGGCAGTGGCGTCAAGGCGGTGGCCTATACGCTGGGGTTCACCGCGCCATCGAATTTCGCCGCGGCGTTTCGCCGCGCAACCGGTGAATCGCCGCGGCAATATCAGCAGCGTTCAGCGCGCGCGATCCGCAAGCATTGAGGGTTTGGGTTCGACGACCTTCCAGATGCCGTCGGCGCTGGCCACCGTGCGCCCATCGGCGGTGATCAGGCCGCGCACAAAGATGATCTGCGAGGTGTGCCGCACCAGCTCGGCGCTGCAGCTGACGAACTCGCCGATCTTGGGCGCGGCGACGAACTGCACCGCCAGCTGGGCGGTCACGCAGTTCGTGGCGCCCAGTGCATCGGCCGCAATCCAGCCGAGCGCGATGTCGGCGAAGTTCATCAGCGCGCCGCCGTGCACGGTGCCGTGATAGTTGGCGTGGCGCGCGTCGGTGATGAAGCCGATCGTGCGATCGACACCCGCCGCGCCACGCATCCATAGTGGCGCGATGAAGCCGGTGTAACCCTGCGCTTCGCGCGATACCCAGCCGGCTGCCTGCAATGCCGCTGCATCCATGTGCGGCTTACCGTGGCTGCATGCGGATCGCGCCGTCGAGGCGCACGGTCTCGCCGTTGAAGTAGCCGTTGCGGATCATTTCCAGCGCCAGGCTTGCGTATTCTTCCGACGCGCCGAGACGCGGTGGGAACGGCACCATCGCGCCAAGCGCTTCGAGCATTTTCGGCGTTGCGCCAGCCATTGCCGGCGTATTGAAGATGCCGGGCTGGATCGTGTTGACGCGGATGCCTTCACGCGAAAGGTCGCGCGCGATCGTCAGTGTCATGCCGACGATGCCGGCCTTGGCCGCCGAATACGCGGCTTGACCCATCTGACCGTCAGTCGCCGCGGCGGACGCCGTGTTGATCAGCACGCCGCGTTCACCGTCGATCGGCTCCGCCGCCATCATGCCGGCGGCGGAACGCGTGATGCAGCGGAACGTGCCGACGGTGTTGAGCTTCAGCACCCACTCGAACTTGTCGGTCGGGAACATCTTGATCTCGCCGGTCGCCTTGTCGCGCGACACCGTGCGGATCGCATTGCCGCCGCCGGCGCAGCAGACCAGCACGCGCTCTTGCCCGTTGGCGGCGCGTGCCTTGGCAAACGCGGCATCGACCGATTCGTCGCTGAGCACGTCGCACTCGCAGAACAGCGCACCGACGTCGGCGGCGGCCTTCGCGCCGGCTTCCGGATTGCGATCAAAGATCGCGACCTTGACGCCGGCGGCGCGCAGCGCCTTCACGGTCGCAAGGCCGAGGCCCGAGGCGCCGCCGGTCACGACCGCAGCCAGCGATGAGTCGATTTTCATGGTGTCTCCTGAAGAGAGTTGTCAGCCGATGCGCGTCAGGCTTTCGTGGCTTGAACGCTCGACCATGCCGTAAGTGGTCTGGCCATCCCAGGTATAGCGCGCGCCGCCCTGCTGCAGGTTCAGGCCGTCGATCTCGGGATTGCCGATGCGAAAAGTGGACAGCGTCGTGATGCCTTCGATGCGCGTGCGTCCCAGTTCCGATTCTAGCTCGACCGAGACGTCGTCGCCTGCAAAAACGAGGCGCTGCAGGAACGGCGCCTTGACGATGCGCGCCGGATATAGCTTTCCGCCCTGATAGACAACAGCATCGTTGTATGAATATTCGGACTCGCCGCTGCGTGGCGGGTAGGCGAGACAGCCGAACGCGCGCCCGTCTGGAAACAATGCCGACAGCCAGCAATGGCCGAAGAAGCCGTCGAGCCGGCGAATGCTCTGTCGGTGAATGCGCGTGCCGGTGCCCCTGAAGTCGCGACGACGGCCGTCGATCTCCAGCATGCCCTGCGCGCGGAAGTGATGCTCGAAGCGGTAGCCCAAACCCATCGCCTGCGCGTTGGCGGCTTCCTGCGCGCTCATTTTCGAAGTGTCTGAAGAAAACGCCTGGCCCCAGGCCGGCGTTGCCATCGTCATTTCGACGTCGAGCTTCACTTTCGTCGTCAGGGGCTTGGCCTTGAAGCTGCCGTCGATCTGCTCGGCGACGTGGCCATCGCGCGCCGGTCCGTCGAAACACATGGTCCAGCGCTGGAATGGCTCGACGCAGCGAAACTGCAGCGATCCTGCGCCGATGATGCTGGGTTTGCCTTCATTGTCGATGGGCGATGGCGCGCGCCCGCGGCCGGCACCGCTCAGCACGCGGCCATCGGCGAACGAGAAGTTGGCCTGCAACAGGCGATCGTCCCAGGATTGCGACTCGGCTTCGATGCCGCCGCGCGGAAACGCGAATTCGCCATTCTCCTCGAACAGCCAGATCGACACGCTCTCGCGCATTTCCGGGTGTTCGGGCTGACTCGGCAGGACGCGGTCCTTGTCCAGCGCGAAACCATTGCTCAATTGCCGTGCGGTCAGCGTCATCGTGTGCTCCAGAATGTGCGCGGTGATCTCAGGCCGCGACGTCGAAACGTTCGGCATAGAAGCGGAAGCGCTCCTGAAGTCGCGCCGATTCGATGCCGAACTCAGTGACCTCGTAACGGTGTTCGCCGTGCTGGTCGCGTGGCGTATCGCGACGCCACGCCAGCATCCGATCGCGGGCTTCCTGCGTGAGCGGCTCGCCGAGAAAATCGTAGAGCTGCGCGATGATCGGCAACGGATCATTCTGGAACGGCGCGAAATGAATGTCGAAGAAGCGATGCTCGTTGCCGGCATCGCGGAACGCGATCATCTTGCGCATGCCGCGTTCGCACCACTCGCTGTTCAGTGCGCCGAGATAATGAAGATCGATGTCGTCCGACGACACCTGCATCAGCTCACGGTAAAGGTCGGCGACCGATGGAATCACCTTGCCGATATCGCGGTGCGTCATCCAGTAGCGCGCATCGGGGAAGACCTGATCGAGCGCGTCGATGAACACGCTGTGGC
Organism: Solimonas sp.; assembly: GCA_036570585.1. Classification (GTDB taxonomy): domain Bacteria; phylum Pseudomonadota; class Gammaproteobacteria; order Nevskiales; family Nevskiaceae; genus Solimonas. Next base: position 5,226 of record DATCXY010000068.1, read on the forward strand.
TCGGATTCTTGAGCCGCCAGCGGTTTGGCGGGCAACGCCATTGCAACAGTTTCAAAACGCGCTTCACATAGCGATACGCCGGAACCAGATCAGCTTCGTGATTGAGCCACTGCGCGTAGCTCGGCACCTGCCACAATGCCTGGAACAGATGACTCTTGAAGTCATAGCCCATGTAGGTCTGGCACTCGGTCGGCATCGTTGCCGATGACGGCAGCATGGCCTTCTTGCGTGGAAACATCTCATGGCGCCTCTGCACCATGTGTTGCGCCACTTCAATGCGCGGATCGCTGTGTTCGGTCGCGGTCTGCGGCGGCGGACACGGCGTCATCGCCTCCCAATTGCGGATCGACCGCACCGCCGGATCTTCGGCCAGCATGCATGACAGTGCGGTCGAGCCGGTGCGGGGAAGGCCGAGCCCGATCAGCGGCGCGACGATCTGTTGCTGATCGATTTCCGGATGCAGCCGATACCAGTGTTCGACCTGCAGGCGATTGACGAGCAAGTCGACGATTTGCATCTCGAAACCCATGCGTCCGCGCTCGGTCAGCCGTGCTTCGCGATCGGCCGATTCCACCAGTCGTTCCAGACCTTCGCGAAAGCTGTCATCACCGAAGTCGTCCAGCGAAGACGCTGCACGCGCGCGCTGCATCAGATCCAGAATCCCGCTCATGTTGCCTCCACTCCGCCGCCGTCCGGTGAGAGATGACCGACGGGGTTCAGGCTAACGACTGACATTGGGAGCGGCAATCGCGACCGCCATTGTGTGTCGGACATTGGCGTGTCATCGGGACTTTTCCGCGTGTGCACGGCCTGTGGCCGATGGCCGACACCGAACGTCCGAAAATCGATATTGCCCGCGGCAGGCGGGATCGTGGCGGCGGGTGGCGGGCAACAGGCACGAAGCAGGTCCGTTCCCCACGCCGAAAGACGCCAACCAGGATTCTTCGCTCCGCAGAAGTATTTCATGCGGTAGGCAACAACGTCGTTGACTAAGTCGAATCCGGAAGCGTAACGTGCAAGTCGACACTTGGCGGTCAGTTGGCAGTCAGGTGAAAGAACATCCGGAAGCTTCGAACGGGGTTGACCGGAAACAAGAAACATCGAGGAGAGAGCCATGAGCGGTCGCTTGAAGTTTGATCTGTGCGCGATGACCTTGGGCATGCTGGCATGTGCAACTGCTGGCGCACAGCAGCCTGCGCCGCCACCGCCCGACACGGCGCAGCCGGCGCCTGCTGCCGATGCTGCGTCCGCCAGTGACAGCACAACGGTGCAAGCCGCCCAAGCTGCCGATGATGCAAACCAGGATCCGGCCGAAATCATCGTCACCGCGCGGCGTGTCGAGGAAAAACTGCAGGACGTCCCGATCTCGATCACGGTGTTCAATCAGGAGCAGCTCTCGCAGCGCAATGTCGTCAGCGCGACCGATCTGGCCAACTTCACGCCATCGCTGTCGTCGAACAACAACTTCGGCAACGAGAACACCACGTTTGCGATCCGCGGCTTCGTGCAGGACGCCGGCACGGCGCCGTCGGTGGGAACCTACTTCGCGGATGTCGTTGCGCCGCGTGGCCCCACGCAGGGGACGACGGCGGGCGATGGTGTCGGCCCCGGCAGTTTCTTCGACTTGCAGAACGTGCAGGTGCTCAAAGGCCCGCAGGGCACGCTGTTTGGCCGCAACACGACCGGCGGCGCGGTGCTGCTGGTGCCGAAAAAGCCGACGTCGGAACTCGGCGGTTATTTCGAGGGTTCCGCCGGCAACTTCGGCATGGGTCGCCTCCAGGGTGTTTTCAACACGCCGTTGTCGGACAGTGCACGCTTTCGCATTGCCGTCGATCATCAGAGCCGGGACGGGTATTTGAACAATGTTTCGGGCATTGGTCCGCGTGACTACAACGACGTCAACTACGACGCCGTGCGCGCGAGCCTGGTCCTCGATCTCGGCGCGAACGTCGAGAACTACACCATCGCCTCGTACAGCAAGTCGGACACCAACGGCAGCGTTCAGAAGCTGATCGGCTGCAATCCGGCCGGCGCCAATCCGATGAGTGCCGCGGACGTCGGGGCTGGCCTGCACAACTTCCTGGGCGTGTTTTCGTGTGGCCAGCTGGCGCGCGAGAAGGCCGAAGGTACCGGCTTCTACGATGTCGAATCATCGACTGACGATCCGGTGTCACGCATCAAGCAGTGGCAGGTGATCAACACGACGAGCTGGATCGCAACGGACAACTTGACGGTCAAGAACATCGCGAGCTACGCGGAATTCAAGGACCTGCAGCGCTCGCCGTTGTTTGGCGCCAACTGGCAGGTCGGCGATCTGGCGCCGACCTATCAGGGGATCTTCTACAACGGCATTCCTTCGGCCTTCGCCGGCATCATCGCGGCGCCGGGACGCAAGACCGCGGATCAGTCCACGTATACGGAAGAAGTGCAGCTGCAAGGCGCGGCGTTCGACAGTCGGCTGACGTATCAGGCCGGTGTCTATCTGGAATGGAGCGATCCGCTCAGCAAGGTCGGCAATCAATCGCCGCAGCTCGCGGCCTGCAATGACTCGGCGACGCTCGATTGCACGGATCCTCTCGGTGAAGGATTCACGCTCGCCGGCCGGCTGGCGGACCCGACGGCGGGGCCGGTCAATGTTGGCGCGGTCAATTACACGGTAGGCGAGACCACCTATCGCAATCAGGGCGTCTATACGCAGGCGACATATGCGCTGACGGAGCAGCTCAAGGCAACCGGCGGCTTTCGCTATACCTGGGACAAGCAGGAAAACGACTCGACCCGAATCACCAATCTCTTCCCGGTCGATCCATCGCAGGGTACCGCGCCGATCTCGATTTGCACGGATGCCGCGACGACGCCGGATGGCTGCCAGCTGGGTCTGGCCAAGAAGTCCAAGGCGCCGACCTGGCTGATCGACCTCGACTACAACCCGGTGACGGATGTCCTGCTGTATGCCAAGTTCGCGCGTGGCTATCGCGCCGGTGGCGTATTCGCGAATGCGCCGATCGATCTCCGCACCTTCGATCCGGAAAAGGTCGACAACTACGAGATCGGCTTCAAGACCAGCTTCGACAGGATCGTGCGTGGCACGTTCAATGTCGCGGCGTTCTATAACAACTTCACCGATCAGCAACTGCAGTACGGTTTCAATGCGCACAAGAACGATGACGGCACGACGGCGCCGGTGTCGCCGACGACGGCCATCGTTAATGCCGGCAAGTCGCGGATCTACGGTGTGGAGGTGGAATCGACGCTGGTGCCGGTGAAGGATCTGACGATCCAGCTGAGCTACACCTACCTGAATGCGCAGATCCGCAAGATCGACGCGGTCACGACGGCCGATCCCAATTACGATCCGGCCATCTCGGTGGTCTCGCGCGGCTCGCCGCTGGTCCTGTCGCCGAAGAACAAGTTCAGCATCGCCGGCAATTACACGCTGCCGTTCGATCGCAGCATCGGTCGTGTTTCGATCGGCCTGAACTATGTCTACACCGACAAGCAGGTCACGAGTTACGTCTATCAGGATCCGACGGTGCTGGCGGGCATGGGCGGCAAGGATCTCGGTCAGCTGTCCAGCCGCAACATGCTCAACGGCAACATCGCCTGGGATCAGATCGTCGGCTCGCCCATCGACGTGTCGGTCTTTGCGACCAACCTGACGAACGAAAAGTACTACCAGTTCGTGCCGGGTCTTGGCTCGTCGGGGCTCGAGTTCGCAACGCTGGGCGAACCGCGCATGTACGGTGTGAGGTTACGCTACAGCTTCGGCAATCTCTGATGAACGATGCGGTGGCGTGAGCTTGTCGCATGCACAAAAAAAAGCCCCGGTATTCGCCGGGGCTTTTTTTGTGGCGGATGCGGTGCGATCGACGAACCTGCGGATGCGAAAGCATGCGCTCTGCACGTATGTGGCGGAGCTTCAGCGAAACAGATCCTGCGATAGTGGACGCACGAGTGTCGTTGCGCCGCGCTGGTCGTCGCCGAAGTATTCACGCGGCACGCCGCGCACGATGACCAGCGGGCGGCTTTCGTCGGCTTCGCCGCTGACCAGCTCGGCACTCGCGCATAGCTGATCGGCGACCGCGAGCTGCGTGACCTGCAGGGTGCGGCCGCTGCGGTCGCTGCGGCCGCGAATGTCGACCAGTGCATGCAAGCCGGCGCAACCGATGCAGGTGCCGCAAACGCCCATGCGCCAGGCGCGGCCGAAGCTGTCGGCGATCAGCACCGCAACGCTCACGCCGAGGCGCCGTTGCAGTGCGTTGCGCAGTGCCGTCGCCGAAGCATCCGGATCGGCCGGCAACAGCAAGGCACGTTCGCGCGGATGCTCGGCGAGATTCGACTGATCGATCGCGGCGTTGGCGACCACGAAGCCGAGACGATGTCGAACGATCAGTACGCCCGGTGCGACGCGCAGCACTTCACTGGATTCGCGCAGCACCAGTTCGACCAGGCGTTCGTCCTTGCCGCAGCGCGCGGCCAGCGCGCGGGCTTCTGCGCCGGCCTCGACAGTGTCGAGTTCGACGTAGCGGTCTTCGGCCTTCGACACGATCTTCTGCGAAACCACCACGACGTCGCCGTTCTGCAGCGTCGGGTTCGGCTGTCGCGCGAGCGTGTGTTCGAGCACCGCCGCGAGCTCATTGCCGGGCGCGATCTCGGGCACGCCAGCGACCGGAATGAACGTCAGCGTGCCCGTTGGCGCCGTATCGTTCACGCTGGTACTGCCGACGCGCGACGCGCGATCGGGGCGTTGTAGCTCTCGCACAGCGGCGCGGCATGACGGGCACGCTCGATGCAGTCCGCACCGGCATCGCCGTACAGCGTGTTGCGCTGTCGCGCCGGGCGGCCGATCGCGGCAGCGAGCTGCTGCATCTCCGCCGGTGAATATTCCTGGCCATGCGCCGCGCCGGCGGCGCGGCTGATCGATTCATTCATCAGCGTGCCGCCAAGATCGTTGGCGCCGGCCTGCAGGCAGCGCTGCGCCCACTCGGGGCCAAGCTTGACCCACGATGCCTGAATGTTCGGAATCAGCGGATGCAGTGCGAGCCGCGCGACGGCGTGCATCAGCAGGGTCTCGCGCAGACTTGGCCCCTGCCGCGCGTGGCCGCGCAGATACATCGGCGCTTCCATGTGCACGAATGGCAGCGGCACGAATTCAGTGATGCCGCCGGTCTGCTGTTGCAGATGGCGCAAGTGCAGCAGGTGCCGCGCCCAGTGCGCGTAGCCTTCGATGTGGCCGAACATGATCGTCGACGTGGTCGGCAGGCCGGCGCGATGCGCCTGCGCGACGACGTCCAGCCATTGCTGCGTGCTGAGCTTGTCGGGTGCGAGCTGGTGGCGGATCTCGTCATCGAGGATTTCTGCGGCAGTGCCCGGCAGCGAGCCGAGGCCGGCGCGCTTCAGTTCACCGAGAAATTCGGCAACGGAAATGCCGAGTGTCTGTGCGCCGTGACTGACTTCCAGCGGTGAGAACGCATGCACGTGCATCTGTGGCACGGCATCTTTGGCCGCGCGACAAATATCGAGATAAGTCTGGCCGGTGAACGACGGATGGATGCCGCCCTGCATGCAGACTTCCGTGCCGCCGCGTTCCCAGGTTTCGCGCACGCGGCGGCGGATTTCGTCGTGGTCGACGAGGTAGGGTTTGCCGCGCAGGTTCTCGTGCGCGCGACCCTTCGAGAATGCGCAGAAGCCGCACTTGTACAGGCAGATGTTCGTGTAGTTGATGTTGCGAACGACCGCGTAGCTGACGGTGTCGCCGACCGTCTGCGCGCGCAGCCGATCGGCGGCGGCGCAGACGGCGACGAAGTCGGCGCCACGTGCGCCGAA
>DATCXY010000069.1:0-10434 GCA_036570585.1 Solimonas sp.
ATCGCTGGCAAGCACGGTATGGGTGGCGCCGAGTTGCCGCGCGAGTTCAAGTTTGGCCGGCAGCAGATCGACCGCGACGATCGGATCGGCGCCGGCCGCGACGGCGCCGAGCAACGCGGCCAGTCCGACACCGCCGAGTCCGAAGATCGCGACGCTGTTGCCGGGCGTGACGCGCGCCGTGTTGACGACTGCGCCGACCCCGGTCAATACCGCGCAGCCAAACAGCGCCGCGATCGTCCAGTCCAGCGGTGCGCCGTCGCGACCGGCTTCGATGCGAACGGCCGAGCGCGCCGAAACGACGGTCGCTTCGGCAAACGCCGAGACGCCGAGGTGGTGGTGCAGTTCCGGCGCGTCGCCGTGCCAGCGGCGTGCGCCGGACAACAGCGTGCCGGCGGTATTGGCGCGCGCGCCGGGTTCGCACAGCGCGGCGCGGCCTTCGGTGCAGTACGCGCAATGGCCGCAGGCCGGCACGAATGCGAACACCACCTGATCGCCGACCGCGAAATCGCGTACGTCGGCACCGATCGCAAGCACTTCGCCGGCCGCTTCATGGCCGAGCACCATCGGCATCACGCGCGGGCGCGAGCCATCGATCACCGACAGATCGGAATGGCAGAGCCCGGCTGCACGCACTTTGACCAGCAGTTCGCCGGCACCCGGCGGATCGAGTTCGACGGTCTCGATCATCAGCGGCCGTGAATCGGCGAACGGCGCCGGCCGCCCCATTTCCCGCAGTACGGCGGCGCGGACCTTCATGAACTTGCTCCGGTTTCGACAGTGATCGCCGACAGAGCGGCGCGCAGCGCGCCGTCCAGCGCGACCGGTCGGCGCGTTTCGCGGTCGACGAACACGTGCACGAACCAGCCTTCGGCGGCCGGCGCGTCCTTATTCTCGCCAAACAGGCCGATTTCGTAACGGACGCTGGACCGACCGAGATGGGCGACGCGCAGGCCGGCGTCGACAGCGTCGGGAAAGGCGAGGGAGTCAACAAACTTGCAATGCGATTCCGCGCACAGTCCGATCAGCGCGCCTCGGTGAATGTCGAGTCCGCCGTGCCGGATCAGATATTCATTGATCACCGTGTCGAAGTAGCTGTAGTACTCGACGTTATTGACGTGCCCGTAGACGTCGTTGTCCTTCCAGCGCGTACTGATGCGCGTGAAATGCGGGTACTGTGCGCGGACACTGCGATGCGGCGCGGTGCTGTTCAAGAGGCTCTCCGGGTATGCAATGCCGTAGCGAGCATCGCGTTTTCTTCAGTTCAGGCGCAAAAAACTACACGAGTGGATAGTTTCCCGGGCGTGGCAAATGGTCAAGAATCGGGCGACAACGAAAATGGCCATCCGGCCGCACGCAGGAGAAACTACCGATGATGATGGGCCAGATGATGGAGCAGCCCTTGCTGCTGTCGTCGCTGCTGACGCATGCCGAGCGCTATCACGGCGATACCGAGATCGTCTCGCGCACCCTTGAAGGCGGCTTTCATCGCTATGGCTATGCCGATGCGGCGCGGCGCGCGCGGCGGATGGCCAATGCGCTGGCGCGGCTTGGCGTCACGCAGAGCGAGCGAGTGGCGACGCTGGCCTGGAACGGCTATCGGCATTTCGAGCTGTACTACGCGATCTCCGGCAGCGGCTATGTACTTCACACGGTCAATCCGCGGCTGTTCCCCGAGCAGATCGCGTGGATCATCAATGACGCCGAAGACCAGGTGTTGTTTTTCGACCTGACGTTTGCGCCACTGGTCGAGAAGCTGGCGCCGCAGTGTCCAACGGTGCGCCACTGGGTGGCGATGACCGATCGTGCACACATGCCGTCGCTGCAAGTGCCGAACCTGCTGTGCTACGAGGAATTGCTCGAAGCGGAGAACGACCGGTTCGAGTGGCCGGTGTTCGACGAACGCGCGGCCTGTGCGCTGTGCTACACCTCGGGCACGACCGGCAACCCGAAAGGCGTGCTGTATTCGCATCGTTCGATGCTGCTGCACTGCTACGCCAGCTGCCTGCCGGACGTGTTCAATTTCTCGGCGCGCGATTGCATCCTGCCGGTCGTGCCGATGTTTCACGTCAATGCGTGGACGATTCCGTACTCGGCGCCGATGGTCGGCGCCAAACTGGTGTTGCCGGGTGCCGCACTCGACGGGCCGAGTCTCTACGAACTGTTCGAAAGCGAAGGCGTGACGTTTTCCGGTGGCGTGCCGACCGTCTGGCAGGCGCTGCTGCAACATCTGCAGGCGAACCAGCTCAAGCTGACGACGCTGAGGCGCGGCGTGATGGGCGGCTCCGCGGCGCCGCTGGCGTTGATCGAGGCGTTTGCGCGCGATTACGACGTGATGATCGACCACGCCTGGGGCATGACGGAAATTTCACCGCTGGGCAGCTACAACCGGCCGAAGCGCAAGCATCAGGCGTGGCCGGCCGATGCCCGGCGTGTGCTGGCGGCCAAGCAGGGGCGTCCGCCATATGGCATCGAGATGAAGATCATTGATGCCGACGGCGAGGTCCTGCCGCACGATGGCGTCGCCGTCGGCGAGCTGCTGGTGCGCGGTCATTGGGTCGTCGGCCAATACTTCAATGTCGACAAGCCGACACTCAGCGACGGCTGGTTTGCGACCGGCGATGTCGGCAGCATCGATGCCGACGGCTTTCTGCTGATCACCGACCGCGCCAAGGGCGTGATCAAGTCCGGTGGTGAATGGATCGGTTCGATTGAACTGGAAAATCTGGCCTGCGCGCATCCGGCGGTGGCGCAGGCGGCGGTGATCGGAGTCGCGCATCCGAAGTGGGATGAGCGGCCGCTGCTGATCATCGTGGCCAAGCCTGGCGTCACGCCGACTCGCGAGGAATTGCTGGCATGGTACGAGGGCAAGATCGCCAAATGGTGGACGCCGGATGATGTGGTATTCGTCGAGCAGCTGCCGCTGACCGCGACCGGCAAGATTTCCAAGCTGCATCTGCGTGAGCAGTTTCGTAGCCACGTCTTGCCGGGCTGAGACGCGGGGCAGCGAGCCGGACACAGAGAGGAAAACGGCGGATGACGGCTGCCCGCAGTTTGGCGAAGAACCAGAAAAAACCCCGCCACGGTAGCGTGGCGGGGTTTTTCGTTTCAGCTTTCAGAACTACGGCGTCGCGGCGTCGACCGCGCAACCGTTCTCATCCACTTGTTCGCCGGCGGTCGGCGTTCGGCAATCGGCACTGCCGCTATCGCCGCTGACCGGCGCCACGGTGTCCTCGCTCGATGTGCTGTCGCTCGACGCGCTGCTGTCGCTGACCGGGCAACCGTTTTCATCAACGGCGCCGGCGGCCGAACCCGGGCACTGATCCTTGTCGTTGCTGACGCCATCGTTGTCGTCGTCGGCCGACTCGGTATCGACCACGGCAGTGGCGGCGTCTTCCGGCGTGCCCGGCCTGACCGCGATGCCGCCGAACGGGAACAGCAGGCCGACGCTGTAGACACCTTCCGCGAAGTTGCTCGTTGTGCCCTTCGAGCCGGTGGGCAAACTGCCTTTGTCGTCAGTGCGATAGCGCGCTTCGGCGCGCAGCAGCATATGCGTGGTGATTGGCTGCAAGTAGCCGATACCGGCGTCGAACACGGTGGAATCGAAATCATCACGCGGACCGGGCAGATTTTCGGTACGCCCCTGCATGACCGATACGATGCCATAGGCATTCGGGAACGTCTGTGAAGGGAAGAACAGCGCGCTGGCGCCATAGCCGTACAGATCGGTACTGCCACCGCCGTGCTTGGCATCGGCGACCGAGTAGTAGCCGGTCAGCTCCAGGGTCAGGCCCCAGGTGACCTTCTTGCCGACCGAGACGATGCCGCCGAGTCCGGCCTTGGAACCGCGATCGCTGTCGGAGTCGACGTACGAAAACATGCCGGATACATACCAGGGCCGACCGCTGAGCGCATGTGCGATGTCGGATGCCTGCACCTTGTCACCACCATCGTCGTAGTCTTGTGCCCACACACTGCCGGTGAGGAGCATCGCCGACAGCAATCCCACGACCCTGATTCCGTGCTTCATTTTCTTCCCCTGATGCTTGTTATGGCTTGCTGCATGTGAATATAGCAGCGCCGATCTATGCCGGGTGCGGCCCGAGCGAAGCACGCCATTGGCGCGGCGGCAACGTATAATCGCCGACCTTTTTCTGGACAAGCCGCCTTTCGCATGGAAGCGCATCATTTACGTCTTGAGGTGACAGCCCTGCAGACGCGTTTCGACGCGCTGCGGGGCTATCTTTGACTACGAAACCAAGTGGGATCGTCTGGTCGAAGTCAACGCCGAACTGGAGCGCGGCGAAATCTGGAGCAAACCGGAGCTGGCGCAGAATCTCGGTCGTGAGCGCGCCAAGCTCGAGGACGTGATCCGGCCGATCGACCAGGCCGCGACCGGGCTCAAGGATGCGCTCGATCTGCTCGACCTTGCCGAGGCCGAGAACGATCAGGCCACGGTCGACGAGGTGGCGCGCGATGTCGAGCGCTTCGAGAAGATGGCGTCGGACATGGAGTTCCGCCGCATGTTCAGTGGCGAGCTCGACGAGAACAACGCTTATGTTGATCTGCAGGCCGGCTCCGGAGGCACCGAAGCGCAGGACTGGACCGAGATGCTGCTGCGCATGTATCTGCGCTGGGCCGAAGGCCGCGGCTTCAAGGTCGAGCTGATGGAAGCTTCTGATGGTGAAGTCGCCGGCATCAAATCGGCGACGATCTACGTGCAGGGGCCATATGCGTACGGCTGGCTGCGCACCGAGACCGGCGTGCATCGGCTCGTGCGCAAGTCGCCGTTCGATTCCGGCAACCGTCGTCATACCTCATTCGCCGGCGTGTTCGCGGCGCCGGAAGTGGATGACAACGTCGAGATCGAAATCAATCCGGCCGATCTGGAAGTGGCGACTTATCGTTCGTCTGGCGCCGGCGGCCAGCACGTCAACAAGACCGAATCGGCAATCCGCATCAAGCATGTGCCGACCGGCATCGTCGTCGCCTGCCAGACCGAACGCTCACAGCACGCCAACCGCGATCGCGCAATGAAAATGCTGAAGGCGCGCATGTATGAAGCGGAAATGCAGCGTCGCAACAGCGCCAAGCAAGCGGTCGAAGATTCCAAGAGCGACATCGAGTGGGGCAACCAGATCCGCTCGTACGTGCTCGATCAGTCGCGGATCAAGGATCTGCGCACGGGCGTCGAAATTGCCGACACGCAAAAGGTGCTCGACGGTCATCTTGATCCGTTCATCGAGGCCAGCCTCAAGCAGGGACTGTAAGGAATGATGGAACAAGCCAGCACGCCAGGTGGTGACGAGCGCGTCGACGAAAGCCATGTGATCGCCACACGTCGCGACAAGCTCGACAGGCTGCGCGCTGCCGGTAACGCGTATCCGAATACCTTCCGCCGCGATACGCTCGCTGATTTTCTGCACGGCATGTACGGCGAGCGCGAGGCGGCGGCACTCGAAGGCGAGACGCAGGTATTCGCACTTGCCGGCCGCATGATGGCCAAACGCGTGATGGGCAAGGCCAGCTTCGTGCAGATCCAGGACATGTCGGGCCGCGTCCAGATCTTCGTGCAGCAGAATGCGATCGGTGCCGAGATCTACGATGCGTTCAAGACCTATGACGTCGGCGACATCATTGGTGTGCGCGGCACGGTGTTCAAAACCAAGACCGGTGAATTGTCGGTCAAGGCGCAGCAGATCGAATTGCTGGTCAAGGGCATTCGCCCGCTGCCGGAGAAATGGGCGGGACTGACCGATACCGAGATCCGCTATCGTCAGCGCTACGTCGATCTGATCGTCAATCCGGAGGTCAAGCGCGCGTTCGAAAAGCGCGGACAGAGCGTTCGCTTCATCCGCAATTTTCTCGATGCACTCGGCTTCATCGAAGTCGAGACGCCGATGTTGCAGCCGATCGCTGGCGGCGCGACGGCGCGGCCGTTCGTGACACATCACAACGCGCTCGATCGCGATCTGTATCTGCGCATCGCGCCGGAACTGTTCCTCAAGCGACTGGTCGTTGGCGGTTTCGAGAAGGTTTACGAGATCAACCGCAACTTCCGTAATGAAGGACTCTCGACGCGCCACAATCCCGAATTCACGATGTTGGAGTTCTACCAGGCGTACGCGGACTATCAGGACGCGATGAACCTGGTCGAGACCCTGATCCGTGATCTGGCGTTGAGCATCAACGGTGGTGGCAAGCTGGTTTATCAGGAACGCGAATACGATCTTGAACAGCCCTTCAATCGCTGGTCGATGCGTGATGCGGTTGCGCGCTTCAATCCTGAATTCGATACCGGCAAAACCTCTGATCGCGAGTACCTGGCGGCGTTTGCGAAAAAGGTTGGTGCAGATGCGAAGGCGAGCTACGGCGCTGGCAAACTGCTGACGGAGATCTTCGAGAAGACCGTCGAAGCGCACCTGTTCGATCCTACCTTCATCACCGAATATCCGACTGAAGTCTCGCCGCTTGCACGGCGCAGCGACGCCGATCCGGATGTCACCGATCGCTTCGAGTTCTTCATGGGAGGGCGCGAAGTCGCCAATGGCTTCTCCGAGCTCAACGATGCCGACGATCAGGCAGCTCGCTTCAAGGCACAGGTCGCGGCCAAGGATGCCGGTGACGATGAGGCAATGGTCTATGACGCCGACTATATCCGCGCGCTCGAATACGGCTTGCCGCCAACTGCGGGCGTTGGTATCGGTATCGATCGGCTGGTGATGTTTCTGACCGACTCGGCGAGCATTCGCGATGTGCTGCTTTTTCCGCAGATGCGACCTGAGGCCTGATCGTGGCCAGCGGCGGGCGAGGCACAATCGGCTCCGCAGGCAGAGTCGGGTGCAATGACCGCCGCCATCATTTGCTCCGCGTGATCGTGTCGCGGCAGCTCGCGCGCCTCGATACACCGCCGTCAGCGGCACTCGGCATGACCGGTAAACAGTAAAAGCAGCAGACCAGGGAACGTTGCCGTTCCTGTATAGCACGGGCGTGCGCGAAGTCGGACCGCATCACCTACGATGACAGGGCGTTTGCCGCTGACCCGCGAGCGTAGCGCCGACCGATCGGGAATCTGATGGACCGCAGCCTTCGCATCTGGGTGATCTGTGTCGGGCTGATCGTCGCGATCGGTCCGTTGTCGATCGACATGTACCTGCCGAGTTTTCCGGCGCTGCAAGTCTACTTCTCGACCGACGCGGCATCGGTGCAGAGCACGCTGTCGTTCTTCTTCATCGGCCTGGCGATCGGTCAGCTGATCTATGGGCCGATCGCCGATCGCTACGGGCGCCGCACGCCATTGCTGTTCGGGCTGTTGCTCTATGTACTCGCGGCGATCGGCTGCAGTTTTGCGCCAAACATCGAGGCGCTCGCCGGCTTGCGTTTCCTGCAGGCGCTGGGTGGCTCGGCCGGCATGGTGGTGACACGCGCGATGGTTCGCGATCGCTTCGAGCCGCAGGAAATGGCGAAGATCCTGTCGGCGACGGTCGCCGTCATGGGCATCGCGCCGATCATCGCGCCGACACTCGGCGGACTGATCTTCCGTTCGTTCGGGTGGCAGGCGATTTTCTACGTCCTCGCCGGATTCGGCGTTCTCTGCCTGCTGACAGCGGCGCGTGCGCTGCCGGAAACCTTGACGCAGCGTGCCAGCGGCGGCGTACACAATGTGGCCCGGTCCTATCTCGAATTGTTGCGGCACCGCCACTTCATGGCGTACGCGCTGGCTGGTGGTCTCGGTTCGAGCATGATGTTTTCGTACATCTCGGTCTCGGCGTTCGTGTTCATCGACGTCTATCACTTCACGCCGGTGCAGTTTTCATGGCTGTTTGGTTGCAATGCTGCGGCGCTGATCGTCGCCGCACAGCTGAACGCACGCGTGCTGCGCACGGTGTCGGCGCCGGTGGTGTTGCGGCGGGCGCTGACGACCAGTGCGGTTGCGAGTGTGCTGATGCTGATGATGGCCCTGACCGGCATTGGCGGCGCGCCCGCGATCATCGCGCCATTGTTCGTGGCGATCGGCAGTCTCGGCTTTTCATCGCCGAATGCAGTGGCCACCGCCATGGCACCGTTTCCGGCACGCGCAGGTATCGCCGCGGCGCTGATCGGTACCGTGCAATTCACGCTGGCGGCGATCAGCGGCTCGATCGCCGGCCACCTGCAGGGTGACAGCGCAATCGCGATGGCGGCGGTAATGGCCGCTTGCGGCGTGTTGGCCGTCGTGCTGTTGCGGATGCTGAGCCGTGATGCCGCTGCACGCATCAGCTGAGTGAGCTTCGGATGCGCGTCGTTCAGGCCGGATCGAGCACAGGGGCCGGGGCCTCTTTCGGCAGCTGCTGCTCGCCGTTGTAGAGACAGTACTCGCCGTACGGCCGGCGCCTGAAGCGCTTGTAAGCCCACCAGTTCTGGTCCGGGCAGGCGCGCACACAATTTTCGATGCCGCGATTGAGTGCCGTAGTCGCCACGCCCAGATCGTCGCTGTCGTAGCCGACCGGCGGCTCGATGAAACGGACGATGAAACCGCGCCCCTTGGGCAGGCGTTCGCCGGTGCAGAGCAACAGTCGCGCGCCGGTGGCCTGGATCAGGCGCGCGGTGAGAATCGGCGAATGGGCATTGATGCCGAAGTAGGGGGCGAACACGCCCTGGCCACGCGGTGGATCGCGATCCGGCAGGGCATAGACGATTTCGCCGCGCTTGAGTGCGCGCAGCAGTTCGCTGCCGATGGCGCGTTTGCCCTGGCGCTTGACGATCGCGACCAGCCGTCCGCCGAAGCGGGTGCGGCCCTGACGTGACAGCTGATCGAGCGCCCCGTTCTTGACCGGCTTGTACATGCCGGTGAAGGGATAGTGCGCCGTCATCGGAATCACGGCCGCCTCGAACGACCCCAAGTGCAGCGCGGCAACGACCAGGCCTTTGCCGTGTGCGAGCGCCGCGTCGATCAGTTCGCGGCCATGAATCTCGACGCCGAGCGCATGCACGCGGCGTGCATCACCGGTCCAGATCAGTGGGTATTCGATCAGCGATTTGTAGTAGTGGCATGTCGCGCGATACGCCATCGTGCGCTGCTCGGCGACAGGCAGTTCTGGAAAACACAATTCGATATTGCGCAGCGACAGCTGTCGCTTCGCGCTATCGAATTGCCAGGCAAGGCTCCCGAGCAGATCACCGAGAACATGAAGAACGCGCAGCGGCAGATGTCTGCCGACCACGAAAAGCAGGCGCACGATCAAAGTCTGAATACCTTTCGCCGGACGTGCAGCCCCTGCACGTCAGAAGAGTCCCGGTTCGAGCCGGGAATAAGCGAAGTGTGGCGCAGCCCTGCGACCCCTGCAAACCCGGCTTACGAACGGTCGTCGCGCACGGCCACGCGGCTGGCAGCGAGGCGCCCACCTCAGCCCAGGCGGCCCCGCGCACGCTCGCGGCCGATCAATGTTGGCGCTTCGACATGCGCGACCGGCGTGTGCGTGCCGCGGGCGAACAGGCTGAACTGGCCGATGCGCAGCCGCACCGTCTGACCCGCCTGCAGCGCTTGCGCATCGTGATGCAGATGCGGCATTTCGATCTCGATCGGCAGATCCGACTGCACACTGAGCGCTTCGCAACGAAGGATCGGGCCCGTGCGCTGGGTGCCGAGTATCGTCGCGGCGAAGCCCGGCGTGGCTGCATCGGCCAGCCGCAAATCCGCCGGCCGCACGTAGATATCGACCGGACCTGCGGCGTGTATCGAATCGGTGACGACCGGCGCGTCCTGCCCGTCGATGAACAGTTCGCGGCCCCGGACTTCGCCCGGCAGCACATTGGTGTTGCCGAGGAACCCGAACACGAATGGCGTTGCCGGCTTCTCGTAGATCGCCTCGGTGGTGTCGACCTGCTCGATATGCCCGCGATTCATCACCACCACACGGTCCGCCAGCTCCAGCGCTTCTTCCTGATCGTGCGTGACGAAAATCGTCGTGTAGCCGGTCTGGTTGTGCAGCTGGCGCAACCACCGGCGCAGGTCCTTGCGGACCTTGGCATCGAGCGCGCCGAACGGCTCGTCGAGCAGCAGTACGCGCGGTTCGATCGCGAGTGCCCGGGCGAGCGCGACACGCTGCCGCTGGCCGCCGGACAGTTGTGACGGATAGCGTGCTTCGAGCCCGTCGAGTTGCACGAGCGCGATCAGTTCGCGCGACCGCTCGCGAATCAGGACCTCGGGCGGACGCTCGGCGCGCTTGCGTACGCGCAGGCCGAACGCGACGTTGTCGAGCACCGTCATGTGCTTGAACAATGCGTAATGCTGGAAGACGAAACCGACGCGCCGTTCGCGGATCGGTTGACTGGCGATGTCTTCGTCACCGAAGAAGATTCGCCCGGCGTCGGGAAATTCGAGGCCGGCGATGCTGCGCAGCAGCGTGGTCTTGCCGGAGCCGGAAGGCCCGAGCAGCGCGATCAGCTCGCCCGATG
>DATCXY010000070.1:0-9811 GCA_036570585.1 Solimonas sp.
TCACCGAACTCGCGCTCGATCACCGTCGCGCGTTTGAAGTAGCTGCCGAGCGGCAACTCGTCCGTCATGCCCATGCCACCGTGCAGCTGCACGGCGTTCTGGCCGACGAAGCGACAGGCTTCGGCAACCGTCACCTTGGCCGTCGACACCGCCATGGCACGCTCGCGCGGCGCTTTCGACAACGACAGCGTTGCGAATATCGTTGCGGCTCGCGCGAGTTCGATCTGCAGATGCATCGCCACCAGACGATGCTGGATCACCTGGAAACTGGCGATCGCCTGACCGAACTGACGCCGCTCGCGGGTGTACGCCAACGTGTCTGCATGCAGGCGCGCCATCACGCCCAGCGCTTCGGCACACACCGCCGCGGCACCTTCATCGAGCATCTGTTCCAGCGACGCTTGCGACTCGCCCGCTTTGCCCAGCAAGGCGTCCGCCGGCAACATGACACCGGCAAACTTGAGATCGGCGGCGCGTCGATCATCGACGGTCGGATACGTCAATAGCGCGAGGCCCTGCGTCTCACAAGGCAGAACGAACAACGAGGTTCCCGTCATGCCGTCCACCTGAGCGCTGACGATGAAATGTGTTGCCCACGGCGCAGCCACGACCACAGCCTTGCGCCCATCGAGGCGCCAGCCACCATGCGTACGTGTCGCACGCACGGGGTCGCGTTGCTGCGCATCCTGACCCGGCTCAAGCCACGCAGGGATAACGACCGCGGAGGCATCGGCGATTCGCATCAGCAGCGCGCTTGCGGTCTCGCGCGACGAACGCGCCAGCAGGCCGGCGGCAAGCACGCAGCTTTCCAGATACGGTTCGACGACCAGCGCCTTGCCGAACGCTTCCATCACCAGCATGTGCTCGACAGCCCCGCCGCCGCTGCCACCGACCTGCTCCGGCAAACCGGCGCCCAACAGCCCCAGCTCATTGGCGAAGCGCCGCCACAACAAGGGCTGCCAGCCTGGTTCGCCGAGCACGGCCTTGCGGCGCGCATCGAAGCGATATTGTTTGGCGAGGAAGCTGTCGAGCGTGTCGCGCAGCAGGCACTGCGTCGTGTCGAGTTCGAAATTCATGATGTTCTCGATAGCCGTGAGGGAATGCCCATTTCGCCGCCAGCCGTTTGGTTGTTGCCGTTCGCCGTAAATATAATACAATTAGATTTAAGTAAGAACACGACAAGCCGTACAGGCTGCGAGGAATCCCGACATGACGCGTGCCACATTCATCACGACCGAAGGCGAGCGCATTGAACTGGACTGCGGCAGCGAACCGTCGATGATGCGCGTGGCCGTGGTCAATGGCGTGCCCGGCATCGATGCCGACTGTGGCGGCTCGATGGTGTGCGGCACCTGTCACGTGCACGTGGCGGATCGCTGGCTGGCGAAGCTGCCGCCGAAATCATCGATGGAAACGGAAATCCTCGACTACGTTCCCGAGCCTCATCCAAACGCGCGGCTGTCGTGCCAGATTCCGGTCAACGCAGACACCGACGGCATCGAACTGACGATTCCACGCATGCAGCGCTGATGCGGCCGGGCGCTCAGCCGACGTCGAGATCGACGACGATCTTGCCGAAGTGCCGCCCGCTTTCCTGATAGCGAAACGCCTCGGCGAGATCCGACAGCGCGAACGTCCGATCCAGCACGGGCCGCAGGCCGCTGACCGCGATGCTGCGACACATCGCCAACTGCATCTCGCGGCTGCCGACGGCAATCGGCAGCAAGCGCGGCTGTTTGGCGATCAGCTTGCCGATCTGCAACGGCGCTTCGAGTCCGCCAAGCACACCGACCATGACGATGTTGGCGCCGACGCGGGCGGCCTTCAGCGATTGCGTCAGCGTCGACGCACCGCCGACATCGACGACGTGATCGACGCCGCCATCGGACAGACGTCGCACGGTTTCACCCCATTGCGGATCGCGGCGGTAGTCGATCAGGTGATGCGCACCGAGCGCGCGCAGACGCTCCAGCTTTTCGGGTGACGACGAGGTCGCGAAGATCTCGGCGCCGGCGAGGCGCGCGAACTGCAAGGCGAACAGCGACATGCCGCCGCTGCCCTGCACGAGCACACGATCACCCGGCTTGATCGCGCATTCGACGACCAGTGCGCGCCACGACGTCAGCGCCGCGCACGGCAGCGTCGCCGCCTCGGCGAAGCTCAGGTGTTCCGGCATCGCCGTCAGCGCCGACGGTGCGACGAGGCTGTACTGCGTGGCGCAACCGTCGGTGCTGTCGCCGGTCATCAGCAGCGTCTTGTCGAGCGTCGGCGCGCCGTCCTGCCAGTTCGGGAAAAACACGCTGATCACGCGATCGCCCGCTTGCCACTGCGTCACGCCGTCACCGACCGCAACCACTTCGCCGGCGCCGTCGGACATCGGAATGCGGCCATCGGCGCTGGGCAAGCCGCCGGTGACGACCACGTAATCATGGAAGTTCAGCGTCGATGCGCGCCAGCGAACCTTGACGAGGCCAGGCTGCACTTTGGGCTCCTCGCGATCGCCGACTTTCAGCGTCGCAAGTGTTGCGGGCAGACACAGGCTGGCGGTTCTCATGCGGTGTGCTCTTCGGGCATCGCGCCGCGCACGACGGCGATGCGGTAGTCGCTCTCGGCAAAGAGCTGTGAGAAATAGAAACGCATCAACGCGCGCGGACCGTCGGACCTGGCTTCGCGATCCGCGCTGGCCGCGCGCAGCAGCATCCAGCCCAGGACGGCATGGCCGAGCGCGCGCAGAAGATGTGCGGCGACTTCGTTGGCGCGAGCCACGTCGAGCCGCGCGACCACATCACGCAATTCGCCAAGCAGGCGCCGCAGCGCCCGCACTTGCGGCAGGTCTTCCATGCCGCGCAGAGAGACGTCGATCTCATCAAATAGCCGGCCGAGACGTACGCCACGATCGGACAACAGCTTGCGGCCGACCAGATCCAGTGCCTGGATGCCATTGGCACCTTCGTAGATCGAGAACACGCGCACGTCGCGGACGATCTGTTCGACACCATGCTCCGTCACGTAGCCATGTCCGCCGTAGATCTGCACGGCAAGATTGGCGACCTCG
The DNA here is from genome assembly GCA_036570585.1 of Solimonas sp. Taxonomy (GTDB): domain Bacteria; phylum Pseudomonadota; class Gammaproteobacteria; order Nevskiales; family Nevskiaceae; genus Solimonas. The sequence goes on from DATCXY010000070.1 coordinate 3,056, forward strand.
AAAACGTTATCGGACAGGAAAGCCTTGGCGACGGGTGTCAGCAGACCCAGCCGCTCGCCTGCGCGTTCGCGCTCGACCGGATCGGGGTGGTGGTGTTCGACATCGAGTTGCAGCGACAGCCAGATGGTGAGCAGACGCCCGCCTTCGGTCCACGCCCGCTGCGTCATCAGCATGCGTCGCACATCGGCATGCTCGCTCAGCGGGACGGCCGGCGCGTCGCCTGCGCCGCGACCTTGCAGGCGTGCCTGCGCGTACTCCAGTGCGCACTGATGCGCGAGCTCGCCGGCACCGACCGATTGCAGACCGACCGCGAGCCGCGCTGCATTCATCATCACGAACATGCACGACAGACCACGATGGGCCTCGCCGATCAACCAGCCCAGGGCACGATCGAAATTGAGCGCACACGTTGCACTGCCCCGCATGCCCATCTTGTGTTCAAGCGCGACGACTTCGATACCGTTGATCTCCGCCACCAGAGCGTCGCCTTCGCGGCCCCGAGGCAGATGTCGTGGCACGAGGAACAACGACAGGCCACGACTGCCGGGCGGCGCATCGGGCAGCCTGGCGAGCACGAGGTGAACGATGTTGTCAGCAGCATCGTGATCGCCGCCGGAAATGAACAGCTTGGCGCCGCTGATGGCGTAACGACCGTCAACCAAGGGCTCTGCGCGTGTGCGCACCAAACCAAGATCGCTTCCGGCCTGAGCCTCCGTCAGACACATGCTGGTGGTCCATACGCCGCTGGCGATCTTCGGCAGATAACGCGCCTGCAGCTCGGCGCTCGCATGTGCCCGCAACAGATCGTAAGCGCCGTGCGCGATGCCGGGAAACATCGCCCACGACGGGTTCGCGGCATTGAGCATTTCAAGCACGACGTTGCCCAGCACCATCGGCAAACCCTGGCCGCCGTGCTCGGTGGCACAGGCCAGTGCCGGCCAACCGGCATCGACGAACCGCCGATACACATCGGCGAAACCGGGCGGCAGGAACACGCGGCCGTCGCGCAGCGTGCAGCCGGCGTCACCGGCGGTGCGGGTCGGCGCCAATACCTCGCTGGAGAACACGGCGGCTTCATCGATGATCTGGTCGATGAGCGCACGATCGACGCCGCTGAATGCCGGCATCGATGCGAGTTCGGCTTCGACGCCGAACACTTCGTGCAGCGCAAATCGCAGCTGCGCGAGCGGTGCTCGATAAGCCGTCATGACGGCCGGCGGCCGGGAATTTTCTCGTAACGCTTCGCCAGTCTTTCGAGATTCTTGCGAACCGCGAGATCGAACATTCTTCCGTATGGCGGCTGCAGCACGCGCATCAACGCGGCCGGACCAGCCTGATGGTAGACCGAGCGCGCATGACTGAAGCGACGGAAACCTTCGATGCCGAAACTGTACGAACCCATGCCGCTGCGGCCGACACCGCCGAACGGCAGATCCGGCACGCTGTAATGGAACATCGCATCGTTGACGGTGACGCCGCCCGAGAAACTGCCATCGAGCACATCCTGCACGAAGCGACTGCGCTTCGAGAACACATACAGGCCGAGCGGTTTTTCCATTTCGCGCAAGCTGACGCACAGACGCTGCACGTTGTCGTACGGGATGACCACCATCACCGGGCCGAACAGTTCTTCACTGAGCGCCCGCGAGCCTTCCGGCGGATCGACGATTGCATGCAGCGCAAGGCGCCGTTGTCCGTCATCGCGCGTCGGTGTTGCCTGCCCGCTGAGCCCCAGCGGCACGACGCGAGCCCCGAGCTGCCTCGCCTCTTCGAGCAGCGAGCCGAGCCGGCGATAGTGCCGTTCGTTGACGATTCCGCAGTAGTCCGGGTTCTGTACCGAACCGGGATACAACGCTGCCATCTTCGCATCGAGCTTGCCGATGAAATCGTCGAGTCGTTTGCGCGGCACGAACAACAGGTCGGGCGCAAGGCAGGCCTGCCCGCCGTTGAGGGTCTTGGCGGCAATCAATCTCGCGGCGCTCTCGTCGAGATCGGCATCGTCGCCGACGATCACCGGGCACTTGCCGCCGAGTTCGAGCGTCACCGGCGTGAGGTTCGGCGCCGCCGCCGCCATGATCTGCGCACCCACCGCCGGACTGCCGGTGAACATCAGAAGATCGAATCTCAGGGCCGAGAAGGCCTTGCTCGTTTCGATGCCACCGGCGACGACCGCAAGTTCGCTGGCATCGAAGTAATCCTTGACGGCAACGTCCAGCGCCGCTGCGCTCGCCGGCATCATGTCGGACGGACACAGCATGGCGCGATTGCCGGCCGCCAGCGCCGTTACCATTGGCGACAGCACCAGATTGATCGGCGCATTCCAGGCGCCCATGATGCCGATCACGCCGAGCGGCTGATACTGGATTTCGGCGCGCGCACCGAACAGCTTGAACGGCATCGGTGCTTGACGGCGTTCCGCTCGCATCCACGTTGCCACGTTCTTGCGCGCACCCATCAGCAACTGTACTGGCAGAAAGATTTCCGTCAGCAAACTCCAGTCGCGGCCACGCGCGCCGAAGTCCTGCATGATGGCGTCGAGCAGCGTCTTGCGATGACGGAGCAGCATCGCCGTCGCGCGATCGAGACGGTCCTCGCGGACCTTGAGCGTCACTGGCCCCTCGGCGACGAATGCGGCGCGCTGCGTATGCAAAAGACCCTGCAAGTCACTAGGCGTCGACTGCGAGGAGCCGGGCATGGATCGAGCCGTATCGGCGATTGCGTTCATGAAATTTCTCTTGCCGGGTGACAATCTGCAATCAGCGCTGGCTTTCCGGAAGGGCGACCACCATGCCATCCAGCGCTTTCTCCGCCTTGAGCTGACAGCTCAAGCGTGATCCAGCGCGCCGCTCTTCGACGACGTCCAGCATCGCGTCTTCGTTTTCCGATACCGGCGGCAAGCGAGAAGTCCATTCATCCGCCACGAAGACATGACATGTCGCACACGCACACGCGCCGCCACAGTCGGCATCGATGCCCGGGATCATGTTGTTCTGCGCCGCCTGCATCAGCGATTCCCCTTCGGGAACGTCGACATTGTGCTGCGTGCCGTTGTGTTCGATGTACGTGATCTGAACCATGAGAATCTCGATGAACAAGGAAGCCGCCAGCGAGTTGGTGAGCGAAGCGGCAGAGGCGCGGACAATCGGACATCAGCCGCGCGTAGAGATGAGTGACATCTACCGAGACGCTAGCCGTGTCCTGCTTCAGGCGCAGAACCAAAGCGTACCCGGGCATCCAGACAATGAGACTTCTGCGCAGGCGTGAACCGCACCGGCAGACACTTCATGCCCCGCGCTTCGCCGACCAGATATTCGGGCGTGAACTGCGGGCCCACTTCAAAATCAGTGCAGCGTTCGAGCATGGTGTTCAGCAAAATCCTGAGTTCCAGTCTCGCCAGGTTTCGGCCTAGACAAATATGCGCGCCGCTACCGAATGCGAGATGCTGGTTGGGTTCGCGTTCGAGCAAACATTCCTTCGCCCTTTCAAAGACAGCCTCGTCGCGGTTGGCCGAACCATGCAATCCAAATACCCAGTCACCCTTCTTCAATGCCTGACCTTCCAGCATGATGTCTTGCGTCACCGTCCGCCGCAGGCCCTGAATCGGCGATGTGAAACGTACAAATTCCTCGATCGCCACCTGCCACGGGATCGCGCCGGACTTGAGCTTTTCCTTGTCTTCGGGATTCCGGGCCAGGTAGAGCAATGATTCGAGCATCACCGCGCTGGTCGTATCGAGTCCACCGAACAAGATGATCAGCAGCGTTCTGAGTATTTCCTCATCCGTGAACAAGCGACCATCAATCTTGGACTCCAGCAGCATCCCCAACACGTCATCGACAGGAGCCTCGACGCGACGTGTCGCAATCAGCCCGCCAAGAAAAGCCCCAATGGCTTCACTGGCTTTCATGACTCCCGGCATGTCCGTAGCGCGCCCGCGCGTCAGATATTCGATCCAGTCGCTCATCTGCTGGCGTGCTTCGGACGGCACTCCAAGCAGCGGCAGCACGATGCGCGGCAACAAAGGTCTGACCAGCTGCGACGCAAGATCGGCAGAACCCGTCTCGATGAAATCGTCGATCAGACTGTCGATTGCAGTTTGTATTTCGCCACGCTTCTCCGCGACCGCCTCTGGCGTGAAGCGACGATTCAAGACCCGTCGGAACTTGGCTTGCAACGGTGGATCGAGATCGATGGGAAACATCTTGAACGGATGCGGCGGGATACCAACACCGTCGGCGGAGGAAAAGGTGCTGTATTCCTCAAATACCTTTTTTACGGTCTCGTATCGCGAGGCGACATAGAACCCCCCATGTTGCTGGGACCGCCCGACCGGACACATCGTGCGGAAACCCTCGTACATGGCATACGGATCGTTCATCTGCTCTGGGGACGCGTGATCAAAATCGCGCATCTTCTGCATCACTTCTTCATCTTTCATCGCTAGACTCCAATCAAGATTTCGGCGACTTCCCTAGAAATCCATTGAACATGTCCGTCGGCTTTCCCGGACGCAATGCACCGTGCATCAGCGCGTTCTCACGTTGATACGCAGCTTCGTATGAGTCGCCTATCGCAGCATGCAAAAGGCGTTTGGTTTCCTGAACACCCACGGGTGGATTGGCCGCAATCATCGCCGCCATCTCGATTGCTCTTTCGGCAACCACTGCAGGCTCGACGAGCTCATTGAGGAGTCCGCTGCGAAACGCCTCTTGCGCATCGATACGCCGCGCTGTCAGCAGATATTCCTTGGCTTTCGCCAAACCAACGATCGGCGCCAACTGCCACGTGTTATTGGTATATCCATAAGCACCGGCGGTGTAGCGGAAGTCGGTTGCGGTACAACCGATACGGATGTCCACAGCGGTGGCGATGATCGCTCCCGCCCCATGCGCGACGCCGTTGACGGCAGCGATGATCGGCTTCGCATAAGTTGCCAGGCGCCAGATCCAGGTCTCTCGGCGTTGCTGTGCCGCGTCCAGCGCAGCTTCATCGAAATGCTGCATCTCATGAATGTCGTAGCCCGCGGAAAACGCCTTGTCACCCACACCGCAGAGCACGATTGCCCCAACATCCTGATCGCCTTCGAATGCGGCGAGCACCTCATCCAGAGTCGCCTGCATCTGCAGCGTCAGCGCATTGCGCGTTGATGGTCGATTGAACGCAATCAGACGAACACCCATGGCAGGCGTCGAGATCAGCAGCTGCTCGTGAGTATTCGGCATGAGGTGCTCAGCGATGCACGCCGCCACGCATCTCGATCAACCACAAGCGCGCCAGACTGGCGGAGCCATCCTTGCCTCTGACTGATGCCAGCGTCTTCGCCGCATCGGTCTTCTTGCCGGCGAGGAGCTGGGCGTAGCCGAGGTGCAGCTTGGCCGCTTCCGTGTTCTTGAGTCCGCCCTTGGCCAGACCCTGCCGCATTAGCTCAAGGCCCTTGTCGGCCTGCCCGTAGGTCACGTAGTTGAAACCGGTCGCCACCAGTGCATCACCGGTGGCTTGTTTCTGTGCCGCCTTCTCGCCTTCGGCCAGCGTGGCCTTGTCCTCGACGATCTTCTTGGCGACCAGATTGATGAGCCGCTGGTCACGCGCGGCATCGGCACCGACCCCGAGCAGCTTCTTCTGGCTGCCTTCGTCGACAAAGGCCTTGGCTTCGTTCGGAAAGCCCGCCTGCAGCGCAAGCTGAGCGGCTTCGGAGTAATCGGAGCCCTTGCCCATCGTCCCGGTCGCCTTGCGCAGGCGATAGGTGTCCAGGTCAAACGTGTTGGAAAATCCGGGCTGGCCGATGGTGCGGACGATCAGATCCAGCCAGTAATCGGGCTTGGGCGTGTAGGTGACGACTTTCTCGAGTGCCAGGCGGTACGCGTTCATGTCGTTCTGCTTGAGCGCACAGCTGGCCAGCAGTTGCAGCTGCGTGCTGTCCGGCTTGCGCCCTGCCTGTTCGGCGCTCGCGATCTGCCGGTTGATCTGGGCGGCGGCTTCCTTGTAGCGACCGGCCAGATACAGCGACTGCGCATACAGTCCCAGGGTCTGGGCATTGGTGCCACCGGCGGCCTGGTATTGCTGGATCGCCGTGGCGGCTCTGGCGTAGTCCTTGGCGGTGTACGCCAGCTTCACGTACGAGTCGAGGACCCCGACCTTTTCTTCAGCGGGCAGCTCCGGGGAGACGATGACTTTCTCGTAGGAGGCCAGGGCGCTCTTGTAGTCCCCCGCACCGATCGCCGCCGACGCCTTCAGCCGTTCGATGATGTAGCTTTCGTAAGCGGTGAGTTTGCCTACGCCTTCGGCCTTGGCGATATCGGTTCGGGCTTCGGCGTAGTTTTTGGCCTGCAGCGCCTTTTGCGCTTCCTGCAGGGGCTTGCCCACTTCCGGGCGGATGGTCTTGCTGCCTGCTGCGAGTGCGGGGGCCTGGGCGGCCAGCAGCAGCAGCGCGGCGGCGGTCAGGCGGATGCTTTGTGATTTCATGAGGTCCTCTTTGGCACGCGGCCGGCGACTGGCTGGCGCCAGCCGCGTGGACCCGCGATCAGGGGAATAAGGAACGTCTGGCCCAAAGATTGGGGAGGAGAGCGCAATGGCCAGACGAAGGGGATCTTGGCGTTCATGCATGGCGCCTGGCGCCTTACATCGCCTCGTTGCCGACGAGCCCGATGTTGGTGACGCCCAGGCGCTGGGCGCTGGCGAGCACTTCGGCGACGTACTTGTATTCGACCAGCTTGTTCGGCCGGATGTGAAACTCGGGTTGCTCGGGGGCGTTGGCCG